>WFVT01000056.1 GCA_015491485.1 Candidatus Zhuqueibacterota bacterium | reverse complement strand
GGCAATGCCGACTGGTCGCCGTACGAGGGCATGCGCACTGCCGGGCGGATGGAGTACACGATTCTGCGCGGGCAGGTGCTGGTGGCGAACGGCGAATTCGTGGGGCAGCGCGGCAGGGGCGAGTTGTTGCGGAGGTAGGTGTTTTCAACGCTGTGACCGGTTGTTTGGGTGGTTCTCTCGCAGAGCCGCCGGGAGCGCTGAGAAAGGCAACTCACGCAAAGGCGCTAAGACGCCAAGGCGCAAATAATGCAATATATGATTGGGGACCGTGATTCACACTAAACGCCGTAGGCGTGATATGTTTGTAGCAAGCATCGCAACCCCACGTTTTTAAACGCCGAAGGCGTGGCATGTATTGATGGCACACGGATGACACGGATGATGCGGATCTCCACGGATGGTTTTTGTTTTACCACAAAGGCACAAAGTCCACAAAGGTGTAGCTCCCGGCCCTTGTGGCCGGGCGTTTTGGCAGTTCTCTTGCAGAGCCGCTGAGAGCGCTGAGAAAGGCGGTCTCACGCCAAGGCGCTAAGACGCCAAGGCGAAAATGATGCAATGTATGATTGGAGACCATGATTCACACCAAACGCCGTAGGCGTGAGATGTTTGTAGCGCGCATCGCAACCCCACGTTTTAAAACGCTGTAGGCGTGGCATGTATCCTGAGCATCACCGGGCAGGTGGCGTACACGATTTTCCGCGGGCAGGTGCTGGTGCAGCAGAGCAAAAGTGCGGGACAGCGCGGCAGGGGCGCGTTGTTGCTGCAATAGGTGATTTCAGAACGATCAATGAATGCAAGGTATTTCATGGGGCGCAATCAGTGGGGAGATGGAACACGGATGGCATGGATGACGCGGATTTGCACGGATTTTTCAGGAGGACATTTGAGCGTGCTTTCTGTTGTGAGCCGGGTGATTTATCCTCCGCGGTTGTGCTGCGGTGGCTTTTTTTGTGGAGCCCTTTCAGGGCTCATGATGGATGAGGCGATTGCAATCCCGGGGCGATTGGCCCCGGGCTGGGCTGTGCGATCCCGTCGGGATCGGATGGGCCGGGATGCCAATGAGGCGCATGTTGCTGTTTTGAAGAGATCGTTGCGCATTCTCAGGCCAGCGGATGGTAGCAATGGGTTGGGGGAATCAAACCGATCGATCGCTGTGTGTGTGGCGTCGTCGGGAGTGGATGCTGGAACACGGATGACGCCGATAATGCGGATGTTCACGGATTTTAAATTTCAGCTTCGATCCCATATTGAGCCCGGAAATGAGTCTTCCGGCGGGTGCTCTGTCGCCGCGGTCATCGGCCGTCGCCAATGGTGGCATGCGCTAAGCAACATTGGGATGCCTTCTGTATCCCTCTGTGCGTGAATTCACCGCCTACCGTTCAAGGCGGTCTAATTTGGCAATGATTTTCAACTGCTGACGGCCGCGGAATTCCTCGGGCTCCAGAACCTTTAAGTAATCCCGAAATCCCTTGCGGGAGATTTGAATGACATGGCTCTCGCTGCGCGAAACCGTCGCGCGAACCGGTGTCTGGCCGACGAACCGGTCGTCCACAAACACATCCGCACCAACGGGAACGGAATGGATTTGCAGCACCACGACTGACGTATGGACCGCCGGCGGATTGGAATCGTCATCAGAATAACGGGGAGCGGGCCCTGCAGATTCCGATTGCCGGATGGGAGCCTTGCTGGCAATGACTTGTTCCTGACGCCGGGGGAGCGAACCGGCGGTTGGCGAAATCGAGCCGTTTAAGGGCACGTATCTCAAAGAAAAGAAATTTTTCTTCTGCGTGGGGAATCCGCTGGCGTCTTTTTGCAGGCGGATGAACAGCTCGGTCCGCTGATTGGGCAGTACCTTCACCGGCTCATCGGTAACAATGGCATATACATGCTCTTTCCAGAATCCCACCACATGATATTCCGCTTTGACTTCATAAATGCCCGGTTGCAGCCGCAGGGAGTATTCGTACGTCGATTGCAGATTGTGTTCCGGCGCGTCCGGTGCAATTTCCTTCCCGTTGATGTACAGGGTGACGAAATTGCGGTAGCTGCTGCCGGCATCGGCCACGTTGTCGATTTTGATATGCAGATTCACCGGCATCATGGATTGTTCGCGTTCCGGCAGTGGAGACAACGGCTTGAGGACTTGTGAAGCTTTTTGGGTGGTGAGGCGATTGCTGCCGCAGGCGGAAAGCAGGACAGAACCGGACAGCAGGATTCCAAGAACAATCAGACGACGTTGCATACCAACCTCCACAAGTTCCTGAGGTGCACAAAGGGGCAGGATTTTTGATCTGATCCGGATCAAATACGCAAAATGCGCAGGTGTCTCAAAATGAATGGCCTTGCTTTTATTTTTAACGCAAATTTTCCAATCGAGTTCAAAATGGAATACGCTGGATCGAAAAGATTTGCACGGCGTAACGATGGTGGTTATTTTTCGGGGGACAATCGGTCGGTGATAGCGGTTATCCGACTCACGGTTGGATCAGGCCTTTGCCCCTGGAAGACAGCGGCGAGTTTCGAGGGATATTCGAGCCATCGAAATGCGGCCATGGGGAAGCGTATGAAAGGAGTCTGATCCATCCGTTTGAAATTTGACAATCCATAAGTTTTTCAGGAACCCAATAAGGAGATCCGGCTATGAAAGCGCTATCCGTTGCACTGATCATGTTGTTTTTCATGAGTGCTTTGGCCTCCGCCGGCGACCGGCTGACCGGCAAGGCGTTCGCCACGCGCTCGGTGGTCATCGCCAAACACGGCATGGCCGCCACCAGTCATCCGCTGGCCACGCAGGTGGCGCTGGATATTCTCAAAAAAGGCGGCAACGCCATCGATGCGGCGATTGCGGCCAATGCGGCCATCGGCCTGATGGAGCCCACCGGCAACGGCATCGGCGGCGATTTGTTCGCCATTGTGTGGATCAACAAGGATAAAAAGCTATACGGCCTCAACGCCAGCGGCCGTTCACCGTACGCGCTGACGCTCGAAGAGTTCAAAAAGCGCGGCCTCAAAAAAATTCCCACTTTCGGTCCGTTATCGGTCTCGGTGCCGGGCTGTGTGGACGGCTGGTTCGAGCTGCACGAGCGGTTCGGCAAGCTGCCTATGAAAGAGATTCTGGAGCCGGCCATCCGTTATGCGCGCGAAGGCTTTCCGGTCACGCAGGTGATCGGATATTACTGGCAGCGGGCCGAGCAGCGCATCAAGGCGATGAAGGAGGTGCCGGAATATTATCAGAATTTCGTCAAAACCTTTCTTCCCAATGGCCGGGCGCCGCGCGAAGGCGAGATTTTCCGAAACCCGGACCTGGCCAATACCCTGGAAAAGATCGCCAATGAAGGCCGCGATGCCTTTTACAAAGGCGAGATTGCGCGAACCATCGACGCCTATTGCAAGCGGGTGGGCAGTTTCCTGCGCTATCGGGATCTCGCCGAACACACTTCAACCTGGGTGGAGCCGGTGTCCACGAACTACCGTGGCTATGATGTGTGGGAGCTGCCGCCGAACGGTCAGGGCATCGCGGTGCTGCAAATGCTCAACATCCTGGAAGCGTACGATTTGAAGGCTATGGGGCACAACAGCGCGGACTATTTGCATCACCTCATCGAGGCCAAGAAAATCGTTTACGAAGATCGCGCCAAATTTTATTCGGATCCGGATTTCAACGAACTGCCGATTCAGCAGCTCATTTCGAAAGAATACGCCGCCGAGCGCCGCAAGCTGCTGAATCCGCGACGGGCGTCGCGTCGGATTCCGGCCGGCGATCCGAAGCTGGAGTCGGGCGATACCATTTATCTCACCGTGGCCGACGATGAGCGTAACATGGTGTCGCTGATTCAGAGCAACTACAGCGGCTTCGGCTCGGGCCTGGTACCGGACGGATTGGGCTTCGGCTTGCAAAACCGCGGCGCCCTGTTCACGCTGGAGGAAGGCCATTTCAATGTGTATGCGCCGCACAAACGGCCGTTTCATACCATCATTCCGGCGTTTGTGACCAAAGACGGCAAGCCGTTTCTTAGCTTTGGCGTGATGGGAGGGGCCATGCAGCCGCAGGGCCATGTGCAAATTCTCTGCAACATCATCGATTTCGGCATGAACGTGCAGGAAGCCGGCGATGCGCCGCGATTTCGCCACTTCGGGTCATCGCAGCCCACGGGTGAAATCATGACCGACGGCGGCGAGGTGGCGCTGGAATCGGGTATCCCCATGGAAGTGATGCGCGAGCTGGTGCACCGCGGCCACCGCATCCGGTTCGTCAGCGGTAGTTTCGGCGGCTATCAAGCGATCATGTACGATGCGAAAAACGACGTGTATCACGGCGCGTCCGAATCGCGCAAGGACGGGCAGGCAGCCGGGTACTGATGGGCTCTTATGCCGATGGGAAACTCCGTTAGGTGGTGATAAATCGGTGGTACGCAGAGGCTGACGAGTACGGCGGCTCATCATCGGAAGAGCCATTGGGTTGATCCGTGGCTGAAAAAAATGGCGGAGGAGTTTACAGTGATATTAGCCACGGATTTTCACGGATTGAGCGCGGATTTGGGGTGTGGTTAGGGCGTAAATGCTTATTGCGATTGGAATGGTTGTGGGGGCCAGGAAAAAGCCTGCCCAAAACATCCGTGTTTATCCGCGTGAATCCGTGGCTCAAATAAATTTTTGCAGAGTGGTTTACAGCGATATTAGCCACGGATTTTCACGGATTGAACGCGGATTTTGGGCGGGCATGGATTGGTGGCGTGTGGTACAATTACCCCACTGGCGTTCGTAGCATACACCATTTCAGCAAAACGGCAATCACCCAAAATAAACTGGCTGAAGCAGAAAAATCATTGTTTCTTTGGGAAATTTTCAATAATTTTAACTTTACCGATTGGACGCTGCCGCTCACTCACGGGCAGTCCGTTGAATCAGTAAGCGAAATGGAGAGATAGCTACTGGAAATCCCGTGTTGCAAAGCGATTTATTGGG
>WFVT01000055.1 GCA_015491485.1 Candidatus Zhuqueibacterota bacterium | reverse complement strand
CTTGAGAACCGCTTTCTGACATCCCTGCAGACGGCATACCGTTACCCCAGTTGCTCTTCAATTGGTTCGCAAACGCTTGAAGCATTCAATAAGCGTTGAACCGTTCTAATCAGTTCATTCTGGTCCAATTTGATCAGGTACGCATCGGCGCCCGCCTGTTTGCCTGCGGCAATATCTTCAGCCCCATTGCGGCTGGACACGATGATCACCGGGAGTGATCGCCAATCAGGAACTTCCCGGATCGCCCGGCAAAGGGCAAGACCATCCATTTCAGGCATCTCAATATCAGTAATGATCAGGTCGAACGCTTGCTGCCTCAATAAAGCCAGCGCTTCTTTTCCGTTGTCGGCTTCAACAACCGTGAAGCCTTCAACTTCGAGGTATGATTTTTCGATGGAACGGTAAAACGATGAGTCTTCGACCAGCAAAATCCGGTGCGGACGGTGCCCGGATTCCGATACAGAGCCGGACCGGTTCGGGAACCATTCCGGGAATGCCCGGGCCACCAGACCATATACATCCAGCACCAGGACCGGCTGATCCTGCCAGAAGAATGATCCGAGAAATCCCTGCCCGGGCAGAGTGCGCGTGTCAATTTCATCATCCATTTCAATGATATCCTGAATTTCCTGAGTAAGCAAGCCGACCTGACGCTGATCGATTTCGATCACGATTACCGACCACTCGTCCGCCATCGCGACGGCGGATACCGGCAAAAACCGCTCCGGACGCAGGACAGGCAACAGGCTTTTTCCGTAACGAATCATTTCCTGCCCACCGGCAATCAAGATATCCTTCGGCTGAATCACTTCCAATCGCGCGACAACCGGGGCAGAAACCGCCAGCATTTCATGGCCATCGGGGGTAAACAGAAGCAGGGATTGCTCATCCGCTTCCCGATCTGCGGCTGGCTCATGATGAATGTCGTTCTTTGCATTCTCTATCTGAATTCTGGCCCGGTGAGCAAGGCCGGCTACATCCAGAATCAATGCCACTTTCCCATCGCCCATCACGGTGGCGCCCGCAAAACAATCAATATCTTTCAGATGGCGGTTCAACGACTTGACGACGATCTCTTCGGTATCGTCAATTTCATCGACTACAAGCCCGAACGGGGCTCCGTCCGCTGTCAGAACAATCAATTGTGTTTCAGCGCTTTGACGGTTGCATGCTGATGATGTGGTTAATCCCAGAACCCGATCCAATCGCAAAATGGGAATCAATTGACCGCGCAGCCGGAACACTTCGGCATCGCCGAGCCTTTCAATCGCCCCCTGAGCATCACCCTCCAGGCGTATCAACTCGAGCAAATTCACCTGAGGAATTGCAAAACGCTGCCCCCCGCTTCGGGCCATAA
Organism: Candidatus Zhuqueibacterota bacterium; assembly: GCA_015491485.1. Classification (GTDB taxonomy): domain Bacteria; phylum Zhuqueibacterota; class Zhuqueibacteria; order Zhuqueibacterales; family Geothermadaptataceae; genus Hydrothermovivens. The sequence goes on along the minus strand of WFVT01000055.1, from coordinate 1,147 downwards.
GCGCAGGAATGATCGCAAGGGTCAGCGGAATCTTGATGCGCACGGTCGTTCCCTTGCCGAGCTCACTGTGCAGCTCCACCGAACCACCGATTTTCTCGATGTGATATTTGACCACATCCATGCCCACGCCGCGGCCGGAAATGTTTGTCACCCGCTCAGCGGTTGAAAAGCCGGCCCGAAAGATGAGGTTTAGTGCCTCCCGATCACTCATCGCCCGGGCTTCCGTAGGATTTACAATTCCTTTCTCAACCGCCTTCTGCCGCAGCCGCTCCGGATCAATCCCCTTTCCGTCATCCACCACTTCCAGAATCACCTGCCCGCTTTCATGATACGCCCGCAAAATGAGGGTTCCGGCTTTTGGTTTGCCACACCGCTCCCGCTCCTCCTTTTCTTCGATCCCGTGGTCGATCGCATTGCGCACCAGATGCAACAGCGGGTCCCGCATCGCCTCCAGCAGGGTTTTATCCAGCTCTGTGTCTTCGCCTTCCAGCCTGAGCACAACCTCTTTATTCAGGCTTTGAGTCAGGTCACGCACCACGCGGTGAAACCGGCTAAAAATGTAACCGACGGGCTGCATCCGGGTTTTCATCACGCCTTCCTGCAACTCCGTGGTGACCTGATTAAGTCGCTGGGTCGCCGCTTGCAGTTCCAGGTCTTCATTCCGTTCGGCAATGCGCAAAATATGGTTTCGTGCCAGAACCAGCTCACCGACCATGTTCATCAATTGGTCCAGTAAATCCACATCGACGCGGAGTGCTGTATCGGTGGGATGCCAGTGTGAAAGCGTCGTTGGAGGCGGGAGGTGTTCGAGCGGGCTTTCGGACGTACTGGCACCATGCGGCTCATCCACAGCGTTTCCGGTGGGAGCACCGGTTTCGCTTTCGGCGGCTGAGGGATCACCGTTTTCGGGGGCGCCGGTCTGTTTCCCGGCGGCCGCTTTCTTTTTCTTGCTGCGGCGGCCGGATTTGGCGGCTTTCGGCGATTTCCGCGAACGGGACGAGGCAGGCGGTGCTTCAGCCGGACTCCTTTCTTCCTCATCTTCAAAGGCAAGCCTTTTGTCTTTCGATTTAAGAGTCGCCGTTTCATCCTTGCCGGTTGCCTCAATGGCCTGGAACAGGACTTTTAACCGATCCAATGCTTCGAGCAC
>WFVT01000054.1 GCA_015491485.1 Candidatus Zhuqueibacterota bacterium | reverse complement strand
GTCCAGGTTGAGTGAATTGTCCAACTTGCGGGCGATCACATCTTCTTCATTGTATGCCGAAATGATCAGTGTCACATCCGGCTTGATGTTCGCACGGCGCACCGGTCGCTCGCCGCGGACGCGGTTGAGCAGCAACAGCAGCAGCGGATAGCCGGCGTACACATAGACGATCAACGCGATGCCTGCCCAGAATAGCACGTCCATGATTCGCCTCAAGGAATATTACGCACAATCGATGGCCCGACAATGCGCGTGACGCTCAGCGGCAGCTTCTGCCACAGGCGGATGGCCAGTTGAAACCGTCCGTTTTGCGGACTCATATCCGGGATGGTTGCGCCGTTGGCCAGCCAGTATTCCCAGTTCAGCGGTATGGGCTCTGCCCCCCACTGCCGCTTGAAGCGGAAGGTTCCCGAATCGGGCGAGCTGCGCCCGAAATCGAATTTTTTATAACCCAGCTCGATGGCGAGCTTGAGGGCATGCCAGTACATGAGCATGTTGGCCGCCAAATGTTTGTATTTACGCAGCGACGACGCCCATGGGATTTCCATGATGTCCTTATAACCGAGTAAAAATCCGGCGGCGATCGGCTTGCCATCCTTATAAGCCGCCACGATCCATGATGCCTCGTGGCAAAACTTCAGCACATTGGCAAATAAGTTTTTGGAATACACCGGCGTGCCAAGGTCTCGCATATTGACCGAGAACACCTTATAAAAATCATCGAGTAACTCTTGCTTGCCAACTTTTATATAAACGCCGTCTTTTTGAGGACGCCGGATTTGACTGCGGAGTTTGGATCTGAAGCCGTCCCAGAGGATGTCCGGATGTTCAGGTAAATCGAGGTACATACTCACTTTATGCGACTTGTGGAATAAATCCGGGAATTGCGGCTCCACGTGACGAAGCTCCAAATAGTCGATGGACTCTTCCTCCGCAATTTGAACCGCTTCTTGCAGCAGAGCTTTTTTTACATCCGGCTCATTCGCACACAAGCCACCGTAATTGAAGAATGGCATGGAAATCATGAAATTGCCGAAAAACCGGCTTTTCATATGCACAATGGGCAGTCCCCCAACCATACAACCATTGCGCCGCGCCACGATGTATCGTGTTGGATGTCCAAAAGTGTGGCGAATGACCCGGTGGATACAGGATAGATGATAAATCCGGCTTTGGGGATGTTGTAAAATGAATTCATCCCATTCAGCCGTCGGTTGCGATAAACGTTCCACCCGGATATCGAAATCTTTGCTTGTAACCCGGCTCATGACGCTGTTTATCTGGATGTCATTGTTTACCGTTTGAGAACGCGATCTGGTATTTTCCATTTTGAGCATTGTCCGTGGTTGGGCCTTCAACTTTCGGCCAGCGGGGTAAATCCGTATGGGATTTCAACACCTGCTGAACCGTGCCAAACCGAAAGTTTTGCAGCAATTGAACCAACCTCTCCTCCGTAAGAGCCAGGTTGCCGTAATGGCGAAAATATCTGAGTTTATTCACGGCGATGCGTGGAATATGGGGGTCGATTTCCCATGGATGAAAATAAATGATAGCCGGCTTGCCTTCTGCATTGATTTGCTCGATGCCTTTTTTAAAAAACCAGTAGGGATAAAGTCTCAAATAGCCGCCGCCCGCAATCGGAATATTTTTGCCCAAAATTCGAATGGTTGAAATGGGGAATTCGACGAGTTCGCCCTTATTTTTCACTTTAATTTTGAACGGAAACCGCGGTGCATCAGCAATGCCGTACAGATCATGCCGCACCGGAAAAATGCTGGAATCATATTCCAAGCCAAGCTCGACCAGCTTTTCCCATGCCCATAAAGATGAACGGGTAATGGAATAACTGGGAGCCCGATAGCCCCGAATCTTTTGTCCGGTAATGCTCTCCAGAATATGAATGGACCGTTTCACATCCTGATAGAACGCATCGCGGGTTTGCTCGTAGATGATTTGATGCTGGTATCCGTGGGAGGCGATTTCGTGGCCCTGTTCCTGAATGGCCACGACAATCTCAGGATAGCGTTCGGCCACCCAGCCCAGCACAAAAAAGGTGGCGCGAACGTGATAGCGGGAAAACAAATTGAGGATACGGCAGACGTTGGCGACGACCGTGCTCTCCAACTGATCCCAATCGCTTGGCCGGATGCAATGGCGGAACAAGGAAACGTGAAACCAATCTTCGACATCGACAGATATAGCGTTGAGCATATTCATGGATCTGATGGTGACCTGTTGTTATCTTCGAAGCTACACGGCTGCCAGGTCCATTGAGCGATTCGATTGGTGCTTCCTTGCGCCAATTCATAACTCAATTCCAGGATTATAAATTCAGATGAATTCGTTGATCACACCGTAACCGCTTTTTCTAACCTATCTTGATACCATGCCACGGTTTTCCGCAATCCTTCTTCAAACGATATTTGTGGCTCATAACCCAACACTTCACGCGCCAGCTCAATACTGGCCAATGAGTGTTTTACGTCGCCGGGGCGCGGTTCTTCATATCGCGCGTTGGCCGGCATTTCCAGAATGTTTTCCAGCAAGTGCAGTAATTCATTCAGAGTATAGCGCTTGCCACAAGCAATGTTCACCACATGGCCCGGGGCTTTCTCAGAGTGGCAGGCGCGCAGATTCGCTTCAACCACATTTTCGATATACGTAAAATCACGCGACTGCTCGCCGTCGCCGTAAACCACCGGCGATTCTCCTTTCAGCATCGCGGTAATAAATTTCGGAATCACGGCCGCATACTGCGATTTCGGATTCTGCCGCGGTCCAAAAACATTGAAATACCGCAACGCCACCGTCGGCAGGCCATACAACTTGTAAAAATTCATGGCATATTTTTCGGCCGCCAATTTTGAAGTTGCATACGGCGACAGCGGATTGATCGGCATGTCTTCGACCTTGGGCAAAACCGGCGTATCGCCATACACCGAGGAACTGGAAGCGATGACAAACCGTTTGACCTTTTCTTCTCTTGCGGCCATCAACAAATTCAGCGTGCCGTTGACATTTACCCGGTTTGAGGCAATGGGATCATTGACCGAACGCTGAACAGACGGCAAAGCCGCCTGGTGCAATACATAATCCACCCCGTAAACAGCCCGGCGGACTGTATTTTCATCGCAAATGTCGCCCTCGATGAATTCAATTTTATCAAGAATCCCCCGCAGATTTTCCGGACGTCCGGTCGATAGGTTATCCAAAACGCGAACATGTTCTCCCCGTTTGACCAGTTCGTGTACAATATTGGACCCAATAAAACCTGCACCACCCGTCACCAAATAACTTGCCATTAATACCTCCAATGAATCATAGTTCAGATCCTAAACCCGGCAAGATTCAACGTCAGCTTAATTCCAGACAATATCACGCCATGGTTCCATGTCAATGCCATTTGGGGGTTGCCGCTGACGGTTTAAAGACCATTTTAAATCATCTTAATTTTATCTTCGAATAGACGGTTTTGCAGAAATGTCGCCAAAGATTTGACAATCGTTGCATCATGCGCTATCAAGCATTCATCACGCCGCTTTGATGCTCTTCGCGTAATAATCGTAACCATAATATCTGTAATCGTAATAATATGGAAGAACTTCTTTCATATTATTCACGATAACGCCGAGAATATTCACCCCGGTGTTGCGCATCAGTTCGACGGCACGCCGCACGACTTCCTTCGGCGTCTGTCCGGCTTTGATAACCATCAGCGCTCCGTCCATTTCCGGAGCCAGAATCAGCGCGTCCGTTACCGGATTAATGGGCGGACTATCTACGATCACCGCATCAAAATAAAATTTGATCTCCGAGAACAGATCTTTCATCTTCGGCGAGTTGAACAGCTCTGTCGGATTGTCCACCACGCCGCCCGAGGTCAGGATTTTCAGATTCTCGAGTGGACTCTGCTTGAAACAGGTGTCCAGCCTTTTGTTGCCCAATAAAACATCCGCCACGCCATCCTCTTTTGACAGGTTAAAAAGCTGATGCACCCTGGGTCGGCGCAAATCACAATCCACGAGAATGGTTTTGGTTTCCCGATACCGCGCCACCGTGCAGGCCAACAAAGCGGCTGTCGTGCTCTTGCCTTCACCAATCGTGGAGCTGGTAATGAGCAAGTTTTTTATGTTCTGTCCGGCATACAGGTTTTTCAGTTTCGAATACAGCCGCCGGAACTCGGTGGCCTCCGGAGACTCTTCATCGAAATAATCTAAAATGTTACCGATAAACCGTTCCATGAGTGCTATTCCCTCGCCTTATTTCATGATGGCATCAAACAGCAGTTGAATGCCCTTGTGATCGTATTCGGCCAAACGTTTATTTTTGCGCGCTCTTTCAAAGTTCGGATTAATTTCCATGGCTTTCTCGAACAACTGAATGGCTTTGTGGTTGACGAATTTACTCATAATCACATACGCCACTCCGAGATGATTGTACAAATCTGCATAATTGGGATATTTTTTGAGCAACTGCTCCAGCTTGCGGATGTGCTGCCAGATGGTCGTGCTTTTGATATTTTTGCCGTCATGCACCACCCGCAAATAAAAATCGAGGACAAAAGAAAGATCCGGCGAACTGGTTGCATTTTGACGGGCGCGTTCAAAAGCCGCAAAAGCCTGTTCGTACTGTTGGGCCTTGAGATAATCCTCGCCTCTTTGAAAATCATCATTTTTGAGATTGGGATTGATCTTCAAGGCTTTTTCCATATTTTCCCGGATTCGCGCATCACTGTCAATGGAAAGTTGGAAATCTTCGCGCGTATAGCCGTTGGCAATGTATGCCAAAGCGAGATTATAAAACGCGTCCGCATAATACGGATTGATGGCGGTGGCGCGTTCAAAATGTTCCACCGCCTTTTTGCACATGCCTTTTTTGAGATAGGCCATTCCAAGATTGTTATGAAAATCCGCAAAATTGGGACTCAGTTCGATGGCTTTTTCCAGAACCGTAATGGCTTCATCCACTTTCCCATTGCCGAGATAGGCCCTGCCTAAATTATTGTAAAACACAGAATTTTCCGGTTGGATAACGATCGCTTCTTCAAATTGCTCAATGGCCTCGTCGTACATTCCACGGCGCAAGAAGGAGAGACCGAGCAAGTTTTTGGTTTCCGCTTGCTCGGTTTCCCGCAGGCGTTCGGCCAGGCCCAGCAGAGACCGAATCTCTGCTTTTTTTTCTTCGTGAAACGTGCGCGTTTCGTTCAGCAGCGATTCGTCGGAAATGCCTTTTTTGTATTCTTTGTAATAAGAGTCAATCAGGGTCCCATTCCTGAAAAAGGACGATACAATGCGATTTTGATGCACGCTATTGGCCGTTCTCAGGAAATACTCGCTATTGCGCGAACGAATAATATCATTGAAAACAAAATCACCCATGCGCTGTTCTCTCTGGTTATCCTTCCTCGGTTATCTATTTTTAACGTTAATTCATTCCTGAAAAAGTCTGCAACAGGGCTAATTTACCGTAACACAACGCGGTCGTATATTGGCCTTTAGGTTCGGTTTTCCCGCGCTTGAAGACTGGATCGTCAGGACAATAAAAATAGCCTCACATCAACCTCTACCTGCCGCCTTTGCTGGGGCCTGCTCTGCGTTCCCTCACTCGGGAGCATGTTTTCTTGCAAAAGCTTCACGTTTGGCGCGCGTCCCCAATCCCAATTGCAATAATTTTTTGAAAATCATCGACCGGGTCACCGACGGATCGATCAATTTCATATCCAGAAGCATTTTGCGGATGGCACTCGGCCCATAATTGGGATTGGCAATCACCACATCGATGATTTTATCCGATAACGCATCATCTTCTATAACCGTTCGCGATCGTTGGCGCTCGTTCTGGAGCAGCCGATTGGGATGTTCCGAACGCCCGTTGTCGGAATTCTCGAACAATGTGGCGGCATCGTGCTTCAGCCATTGCAAATTTTCATAGTCTTCTTCCGTGACCTCTTCAGGGCCTGCTGCCCCAGGTTCACCGTCTTTCAATGCACCGGCGTTGCCCATCGGCATTTCCGGCTGGAAATCCGGAACATTCAGATCCACCTCATCGAGCCTCGCATCCGAAAGCCGGGACCGCAACTTGTTTTCGTCATACTCCATTTCCGTTCCGCCAAGCCAGGGATCATCGATCTCCGCAATATCAAAGGGATTTTCCAGCCGCTCAGCGTCTGTTTGAGACTCTTGCCCTGTTGGCGCCATCGCCGGAACATCCGGCTCCACGGCTTCTTCCGGATCCAACTCCTGAGACAGCATATCCGGCTCAGGAACGTGTTGATTCTGCGGTGGAGTGTCCGTCTCCGAAGATTCAATCACTGCATCCTGCCAATCTCCGGTGTGACTCGCCTCTGCGGATGCGTGTTCGTCAACGGATAGATCGCCGCTCCGGGAAGGCGGCGTGATTAGTTGCTCATCATCGGCCTCTATAGCCCGCCGCGCCTCTTCGATATCCAGCTCGGTTTGATCGACCGACGGCGTGGCTAACAGGTCGTTTTCCGCTTCTGCTGAATCCGGCGGGGTTTCCGCATCGAAAAGCCCGATCTCGTCCACGGACGCTTCGGCTGTAGCGTCGGTTTGCGCCGCTGTTTCTAAATCGGTTTCAATGTCTTCCACCTCTTGCTCGGGCGGCGGCTCCGGAGACGCCGTTTCCAAAGAAGCTCCTTCAGGCTCATCCACGGCCTCTTCAGAAAGCGGTTGCTCGTCCGGCTCTGCCGCTGGTTCCGGGAGATCATGCCGCTCCGGTTCTAATGGATACGGCCGGGGCATGGTTTTCAGAAAGGCAGCGATCGCCTCTTCCACCGAGGAAAAAGCCTGGATCAACTGATCCAACTCTAAAAGCATGAACACGTCCAGGACTTCGGGCTGCATCGCTGCCAGCTTGATATCGCCGCCGGCCTGGCGAATTTTTTTCAGTTCGCCTACAAAAACGCCCCAGCCCGCAGAACTCACAAACTCAACATGGGTCAGGTCCACTATAAAATGAAAATAGTTCTGCGACAGCAGATAGTTCAATGCTTCTTCCAATTCAGGAACCGTCGATGCATCCAGCACCGACTTTAATTGCAGGATGTGAATCCCGGAATCCGTGATTTCGACGGATTGCACAAGGCGACGTTCTTCGCTCAAAATGATCCCACTCCTGTGTTTAAAGCAGCTTTATCCGCGATTCAGCAAGACAAAGCCGATTAATGCAATGATGATCACCGAAGCGGCGACAACAGGCACCGCCCACCGTCTTCGGCGCGGCTCGGGGTCTCCGAAATTCATCTTGGGTACCGTGCCGACGACAATCAGGCCGAGATATTTTTCCACATCATCCACATCTTTGAACGAGTTATCCATCATCTCGAGCAGATAAACCAGGCCTCCTCCCACACCCAGTCCGGCCATGATCGCTAAAATTAAAATTTTTCGCACATCCGTGTTAACAGGCACCACCGGAATCTGCGCCGGCTCCAGAATGCGAAACAAAATTTGCGCTTCCGTATGTTGCATCGCCTCGCGGATCTTCATGCTTTGAACCTGTTCCAAAAATGCCTGATAGATCTCGCGATTTTTGGAGACTTCATTCTGCAATTTTTGCAACGTCAATTCATACGCAGGTATTTTACTTTGCTTGTTTTGATAAATGGTCAATATCTGTTCGAGGGTTTTCTTTTGTTGCTTCAACAGATCGATCTCATTGAGAATAATTTCTCGCTGGACGGCCCGCTGGATATCTGCTTCATTGTAGCGCCCCATCAGGCCTTCTGCGCTGTGCTTGCGGATTTCCTCCGCCAGTTCGTCTTTGAGCGCCACAATTTCCTGATTCAGAGACAGCACTTCTTTCGAGTTCCAGGAGAATGTAATCATCAACTCGGCCAACTTGGAAATTTTTTCGATGAGCCGCGCTTTCAGCATAGTGGCTTTATCGGTTTTTAAAAGCCGGATCGCCGAGGTGAGTCCGCCGAGCTGTCGTTCAATGTTATTCAGCTCGTCATATTTATCCGTCAAATCCACATCGATGGAAGCGATCAATGATCGGACCTGTGGAAGATTCTCGGTTGTGATCGGAAGCTCCACATTGGTTTCGCGCGCCATATTCCGGCGGAAATCCCGTAATTTCTTCTCTGCCTTTTCCAGCTTTTTCCGGTAAACCTCCAACTGTTCATTGGAGAATTGCAAAGTTTGCTGAACGCCCGAAAGCTCCTGCAGCAGACTTTCTTCGATGAACAAATCCGCAAGGGTTTTGGCAATCAGATAAGCCTTCCGCGGATTGGTGGATTTGGCGCCGATTTCGAAGTATTCGCCACGCCTCGGAATATTCACGATCACCCGTTTCATGAGGGAATTCACCTGAACCATCCGCAGGATGTCTTCGAATTTCATGTTGGGATTTTCTTTTGCCAGCTTTTTGGCCTTTTCGATTTGCCCCTGGGTGGGTTCAAGCCCAGCGCGGTCGATGACTTTCTGCATCATGGTGGTATTGTAAACCTGCTTCATAATCGTCTGTCGCCGTCGCCAGAGCTGTTGCCGGTTCTGCGCCTGCACTCCCGGCAACACCCGGGACATGGTTGAAGTGATGTAAGTATTCCGGCCCAACAAAATGCTGGCTTTGGATTCATACACCGGCACAATCGTCGCAATGTGAAAATACGCGCCCACAATGGCCACGATCAGCGGGATGATCAAAAACCACTTGCGCCGGTTGATGATTTGTAAAATTGCCCGGATGTCAATCGGTGAACTTGTCATGATTTTTGAATATCCTGCGGATTGTTCTTTACTGTAAAACCTGATTTAGCAACAAATACGAGATCAAAATGGAAACGGTGCCCGTGATGGCCGTCCGCAACGCATTGGAAAAAATGAACCGCGAAAACGATTGCTGGGACGGCACATAAACGGTGTCTCCCGGTTTAAGCAAAAGGGGTCTTGGATGTCCCTCTTTGGCATATTTTTCCAGATCGATTTCATAGACGACCGGCCCGTCTTTCGTATGCGTGATCAATCGCACGGATTCGAGATCGGGAATGGTTGTGAGCCCGGTGCGGTTTCCACCCTGAACGATCACCGGCCCTCCCGCCCGGATCAGGGCCTGCAGAACGTCCATATTCTTCTCCAGCTCATATACTCCCGGCGCAACCACATTGCCATAGACATAGATGACATCCTGCCTGCTGAACAGCATTGCACTGGAAGTTGCAGCACCTGCGCCGCCGGTCCCGGGCGTCCCACCGGTTCCGGTACGCGATGGCACAAATATCTGGTCGTTGGGTTGCAATTCCGGCAACTTGGTAAAATCGCCCTGTTCAAAGTAGGCTGTCAAATCCACCGGAATGGTGATGCCGGAAGTTTCTCCCCCTCGAATAATAACCACCTTATCCAGCGCAGCCACCTCCGTCGGCCCGCCGGCGGCCTGAATCGCCTGCCACACATTGGGCATTTTCTCGAACGTCCGCGGACCTGGCATATAAACCGCGCCGGTGATGTACAGGCGCTTGCTGCCGTATTCTACGACTTGCACCAGGGCTTGATTGACGTTCGGATTCAACAATTGCATGCGTCTGGCGATTTTTCTCGCCAATTGCGAAACACTCAGTCCCGCCGCGGTCATCTCGCCGATGACCGGCAGTGCGATTTTTCCATCCGATTGAATTGTGACTTCTGTATTGAGGCCCGGATCCTGCCAGAAGGTTATGGAAATGCGATCGCCCACTTCCAGAATGTATTCCTGGCTCACCGCCGGTCCGGCATTCAACAGCAATGCGGTTATGACCAGGAAGAGGAATCGGTCCAATCGGAGCAGCTTGCATATCATATTTTTTGATGCGGTCATTTCGCGTCCCTACTTTAAAGTTGAACCGTCGTGGTTCCCCATGGTTATTGCGGTTTCCCGGAAACTTCATTACTGCCGGTGCGGAGCCCGGACTTATCCACCACGAACACGCGGTAATAATAAGTTTGGCGCGGGGTCAAGCTGAGATCGGTGTATTCGGTACGTCGCCGATCCCCGCTCAAAATGACCACCGGTGCCACCGTGGTATCCACCGGGCTGGAGGTGGAGCGGTACAGCGCATAGTAAGCAAAATCATCGTCGTTGTTCTGCGACCAGCTCAGCCGCAGCCGGGTGGAATCGATCACGACCGGCTTTGCCAGTTCCACCGCTTCGGGGGGGGTATCCTGCGGAATCGTGATGGAGACTTCATTACTACCGGTGGAATATCCGTTGATATCAAAGACAAAAACGCGGTAATAGTAAGTCTGTCCGGCGACAAAGCCGCTATCGGTGAAAGCGGTCTGGGTTTGCCGCAAAATGATCGATCGCAATTTCGAAGATAGGGAAACGCCCGGCTGCGTGGACCGGAATACACGGTAGCTTGAAAAATCGCTATCCACCGATTGGGTCCATGTCAGTTGCACGTTATCCTTGCCGGCAAGAAGCGGCTCGAACACCGTCACCGCCCGGGGCGGATCATCGGTGGTGGTGGTCCCCACTACAATATTGCTCGCCGATTTCAGGCCGGTCAAATCGGTCACATACACACGGAAATAGTAAGTTGTACCGGGTTCAAGACCTTGCACCACAAAATCGGTGGTGGTACGGTTATTGATAATTCCGACCAGAGTACCGGTGGAGTCGGTGACATTGGGCTGCTTGGATTTATAGATGGAATAATTGGCAAAATCATGGCGATCGGGACTGAGCGTCCAGCTCAGACGCAAGGCCGTTGTGCCGTCGGCTGCCAGAATGGGTTCGAACATGGTTACAGGTTCCGGCGGCTTCAGAATGGTAATCTGTGTTTCTGCGAAAGCATCGTTAGCCCGGTTGCCCACCCGGTCCAAAAAGCTCGCCACCAGTCCGGCTTTATACACATCGATTTCATCCGGTATGAGATAATCCAACTCATAAACGCCGTCCTGCGGAGTTTTATCACCATTGGTGCCGTTATCGTACAGGCGCAATTTTTGGGGCCCGCCGATAATGCTGATGGTGGCGATGCCGTCCGGCTCACCGGCATCCACTTCAAAATGGATAATCTCACCCGCTCGTTTTGGTTGTCCATTGGTGTTCTCACGAACCGAGCGAATCACGGCCTGAGTATCCAGAATAATCGTATCCCGCACAGGCGGTTCACTCTCCACTCCATTGCGAAAGCGAAACTTCGCAAATACGGTCTTCAGTCCGTCGCCGGCGGTAAGCGTCCAGGACATACGGTTGTTCACCGCTTCCCAGGAGGAACTGGTAAACAATGAATCATTGCCAAGCATGACCAGCGCCGCATTGGAAGGCGCATTGACCACGATATTCACCACGCGGGATGAGGTAAACTCGGCGCCGTTTTCAATAGCAATGGCAAACACGCTGGGCTGGGCTGAAATCGGGGCGGATTTCACGCTCTCAAATCCTTCTTGATTGACCACACTGATCTGATAGTAATAGGTCAAACCGTTCTGCACCAGCGTATCCACGTAAACGCGCTGGGTCGTCGAATCGAGTTTGACCGGTTTATCCGGCGTGCTTTCGCTACGGTAAATGTAGTACATTTTCACACTATCCGGCTGCAGGACATCCCACATGATGCGAACCTGTCCATCGCCTACCACAGCCCGAAGGTACGTCGGCGGATTGGGGAAGGTCACGTTTTGAATAATTTCCACCCCCACCGGCTTTTTATCGCAGCCGGCCATGCTTATGACGGCAACCACCCCAAACCACAACCATTTACGCCAATATTCCTTCCCTGAAATATGGATTGTTTTCATCCTTCTGCACCACCTCATCTTTTATTGTTGTTGCCAACCCTGGCTGCACCATCAAAATCGGGCCTGGATGCCCAGTCCGAATGTCGGTTCAGAGTTGATCCGTTCAACAGCCACTTTCATCCTCACGCCCGGCTGGTCATCCTTAAACGATGGAAAAAGAATCAAAGCGTCCAGCAGATTGTAAATGTAAATGCTGGCTGCGATAATCAGAGCACGCTTACGGATATCGTAACGTTTATCTACATCTTTCTGAGTTTCGAGAATTTGTTGAATATACTGATCTCGCACCTCCGCATTCTTTTCATAAAGCTTAAAATTACGCACGGCCGTATTGAACGCATCCACGGCTTGCTGATATCGCGAATCTGCTATTAATAAATACAAACCGGAGACAAGCTGCGCGGAGCCAAGAGCAATCCCTTTGATGGTTTGTTCGGAATAGACCTGGCCCCAGCCCGGAACAAACAGGGAGCGCATGGCGGCGCGAAACCGGGTTTTGCGCGTAAGGCGGATTTGAAGCTGCTCGGACTGATTGGGGCGAAACACATGGATGGCCGAATAGGTCTCATAACCGTGTTTCACGGCTTTGAGCTCATACACACCGGTCAACGGTTGTTCGATCACAAACGGTGCTCGTCCCGCAAGCCGGTACTCCCCCTTCAAATACACCACGGCTCCTGCAGGATTGGTTTCAATGCGTGTGCCGTTGCTTCCCTGATCATTATTCCGGCCAGAAGCGCTGATTCCCTGCGCCCATATCCATTGAAGCGCGATCAGCGCCAACAACCATTTTCGATGCAACATGCTGTGAACCTCCGTACCTGGCGGTTTTAATCTTCGAGGACTTCCTTGCCCCGGATGATCACCCAAAGCGTTTTCAGTAAAATCGAAATATCCTCTTTCAGGCTATTGTGTTTTACGTAGTAAAGATCAAACTCCAATTTCTTTTTCACATCTTCGATGGTTTCATCATAGCCGCACATGATTTGCGCGATTCCGGTAATGCCGGGCTTGACTTGCAGCCGCTTGGGATAATCCGGAATTTCTTTGACCAATTTAGGAATAAACTGTGGCCGTTCCGGCCGCGGCCCCACCAATGACATCTCTCCACAGAGCACATTGAAAAATTGTGGGATTTCATCAATGTGTGTGAATCTTAATATACGTCCTATCGAGGTGATTCTCGGATCATTCTTTTTTGCCCACACCGCACCGCTCCGTTTTTCAGCATCCACATACATGGTGCGGAATTTATAAACCATAAATGGACGGCCGTACAAATCCACCTGCCGGCGTTCACCTTTTCGCCGGTCGTATTCCACTTCCAAATCGACCGTTCTCCGGTTCCGATAGCGGTGATTCAAACCGACCCGTTGTTGTTTATAAAATACCGGTCCACGGCTGTTCAGCTTAATCAAAATGGGAATGATGAAAAAAAAGATCGATGAGGCCAGAAATCCCAGAATGGCACCGGATATATCAAAAAGCCGTTTCCCGGTCCGCTCCCAAAAACGCCAGTCGGAAAACGGCGCCATTGCTTTTTTCAATAAATGATCCGGGAAAAACAGCATGGCCGGTAAACTGACTGCCAGGAAAATCGGTGACAAGACATATTTTCCGGTCCATTTCTGTAGCCGAATCTGGGCATCAGTAAAACGCCTCGGCGCTTCAACCACCGGAAGAACAGCACTTTCCGTTCTCCCCCGCGAAACCAGGTTCCGATACCGGCGGTAGGCCAATTCGCGCGTAATCGTCCCAGGTGCAACGGACCGCTGGACTCCCCGAACCAAATCGCCACTTAGCTGCTCCATATCTCCCCTTTCATTCTGAATTCCCCGTCCTGAGCTGCCATTCGTGGGCACATCCCTGTAGCGCCACCCGTCCCAATCGCCGGTTCCCTGAATCTGAATCGTGCCAGATCAAACTTGATCAAACTCACGACCCGCCGGCTTCAACACGGTGAGGTTCCTCATTCGTGAGAACCTGCATCGCCGTGGTTTTATTCAATCGTCATGCACCGGATGTCAACCAGCGTTTGAATTCTGAATTTGGATGCATGTCTTTGCAAAATGGTTCTAAACATCAATCCCCTGAATTCCTCACAGCCATTCATTTTGCTATCAATAATTAATTACCCTCAGTGATAGAGCCTGCGGAATTAATCGGTGTTTGGCATGAAAGTGGAACCGGTTTTTGCGGGTTGAGTGCGGTGCATCATGCTGGACGGCCGCATTGGAATATACCGGAGGACGAACTGAGGCTTTCAGGAATCCGCAGAGGAAGGGTGGACTCCTGCTCGAAACATAAAAAAGCCGTTTCAGAGCCTGCCCTGAAACGGCTTCCGTAGGGAGTCAGTCAGCGCCGAAATTTATTTCCGCCAGCGTCGTCGGAGATAAGCGGGGGCTTCAAGGTCGTTTTCATCGATGGGGGTGTCCGTGTCAGATACGGTAGCCTCGTCAGAGTGATTGCCGTTTTTGCGCTGAAAAGTGGGAATTTCGAGCTGATCCAGATCGTTTTCCAGGAACCGCAAGCTCCGGCCGTTCTTTAAAGATGGATGATGGCCGTTGCGGTGAAATCCGGTGGCAATAACCGTCACACGCAGTTCTTCTTCCATGGTCGGGTCGATAACGGCGCCGAAAATCAAGTTGGCATTCTCGCCGGCCGCCTCCGAAATCACGGTTGTGGCGTCGTTGATTTCATGCAGCGCCATGGATTCCCCGCCGGTGATATTGACCAGCACACCCTGCGCGCCGGCGATGGAAACATCCTCGAGCAACGGACTGGAAATCGCCTTCTGAGCAGCTTCCACCGCGCGGTTTTCGCCCGAAGCCACCCCGGAGCCCATCAGAGCATCGCCCATTTCTTTCATCACCGTTTTCACGTCGGCAAAATCCAGATTGATCAGACCCGGGATGCTGATGAGATCGGAAATGCCCTTGGTTGCATGCAACAGCACTTCGTCGGCGGTGCGAAAAGCCGCTGTGAGCGGTGTTCCTTTGGGCACGACAGACAACAGGCGCTGATTCGGGATCACAATGAGCGTATCGACCCGCTCTTTTAATTCAAAAATGCCCTCTTCGGCACGGCGCATGCGCTTTTGCCCTTCGAACAGGAAAGGTTTGGTCACGATGGCAATGGTGAGTGCGCCGAGGTCTTTGGCAATTTCCGCCACCACCGGTGCCGCGCCGGTGCCCGTGCCGCCTCCCATTCCGGCGGTAATGAAGACCATGTCGCTGCCTTCCAGCGCTTCGATCACCGCTTCGCGATCTTCCTCGATGGCTTTGCGCCCCACATCCGGATCGGCGCCGGCGCCAAGCCCACGGGTCAACGACTTTCCGATTTGAATCCGGCAACTGGCTTTTGCGGTTTCCAGCGCTTGCAAATCCGTGTTTATGCTGATAAACTCCACACCGCTTAAATTGGCCTCAATCATGCGGTTCACCGCGTTGCAGCCGCCGCCGCCAACGCCAACCACCCGCATTTTGGCCGTGGGGGTCTGGCTCTCGTCAAAGTTAAACCGTAAGTTCATGGCAATCTCCCTTCGCTTTAGGCTGTATAAGTTCAGCAAAAGGCCATCCTTTTACTGTGTTTTTTCCGTATCAATTTCCGCCGAACCATTTGCGCATGCGTTCTAAGATTTTATTGAACACATGCGATTCACTGTCGCCAAAAGGACCGTCCAGCAAGTCCTGGTTTTCAAGCCCGTAGAGAATCAGGCCGACACCGGTCGCATGATTCGGTTTGTGCACTTCGTCGCTGACGCTTTCGATACGCTGAGGCAGGCCCAGTTTCGCAGGCATCTGGAAAATTTCCTCTGCCAGCTCCACCG
>WFVT01000053.1 GCA_015491485.1 Candidatus Zhuqueibacterota bacterium | reverse complement strand
TCAGATGCTGTTCCTGCAACCAGCGCTTGCCCGCACCGGATGCCGTTAAAGTGATGAACATTCCGTGTTCCGGCGCAGCATCTCCCGCCGAAACCACGGGCCTGGTTTGAAACCGGCTGTCCAGGGCCTGCACCAGTTCGCGCACGGCGACTGCATCGGTCGCCATGGAAGAAGGCTCGATGACAATTTGCAGGCCGGATGGGATTGCAAAGGCGGTGTCTTTGATCCATTCCATGCTTTGTGGCGTCGGAATCACGGAAATCTCCTCTTTCGTAGGGTTCACTGGCGGCCTGGTCATCCCCAAAAGGGTCAGTGATAAAGCCAATAGCAGCACACAGCGCCCGGTGGCACGCATACGGCCTCCCAGAGTTAACTTGATGGCATTGTAGTGACTCGCCCCGATGAAATCGGCGTGTTGCTTCGGCGGAATACTTCTGTGCGCCATGAAAATATCTGATTTGATATTCACTGTCAAGCGATTCTGCTCGAAATCGGAGGTTTCTGTTTTATGAATGTAGCCGTGCGGTGAAGGGCATTCCGGCAATAGCAACGCATGCGTCTGTTTTTCAAAAACTTTGAACCTGCCGAAGAATTATAATTTCTCTCCGAATTTCATATTTTCCGGTAGACCGAATATTCGCCAATGACTTCATCTGGCACGAAGGCCTCCGGCCGAGGGTGAAACGCCCGGCGGGACACCTCGCGTTAGATTGCAAATTCTGCGAGGGCGCGTCGCGTTAGACGACCGGCGAGCATGTCTTTGCGCCCTGAAAAACAACCGGGATTTCACCGGACGAATCCTTATGAATAACACCCTTGCATAAAATTGAGGATTTGGTTACAATAACCGCAACTTCATCATTTCGAGCCAATTCAACCATATCACGGGGATGTCTCATGCCGGTGTATCTGATTTATTTGTCCGTTTTTTTCGCGCTCCCGGTCATTCTGTTGGGCTGGTGGCACAGGCGGACTTTTCGGCGATACAAACGCACTCTGTTCTGGTGCCTGTTTTTCGTTTACACGCTCGGCGGCATCTGGGACTGGCTGAGCGTACGCACCGGAGTGTGGTTTTATGACAGCGCGCCGACGCTGGGCATCTGGCTGGACGGCCTGCCCATGGAAGAATTTATTGGCTTTTATGTGCTCGGCACGTTGCTGTTTTTTCTCACCGTTCAAACGTTTTTGCACTGGCTGAACCGGCCTTAAACGGAGCGAGATATGTTTGGACACCACAGCTATATCGGCTATACGCTGCTGTTCTGCATCCCGCCGCTGATTTTGATGTGGCTGCGGCGCGAATTCTTTGCGATTCTGCGACGGAATATCCGGAGCATCGTCTTTTCAACCCTGGCACTCACGGTTTATGGCAGCCTGATCTGGCCGGTGGCGCTGAAATACGGCGCCTGGGGCTATCACGCCGATCGCATCACCGGAGTGAAGCTGCTGGGCTATGTGTATGTGGATGATGTCCTCTGGTGGATTCTGGTCAGCCTGGTTATTTCCTCGTTTATTGTCATTTCCCGGGATTACGAAGACCGCGGCGTGGATATTGTGTGGCACGAAATTACCAGTCTGGTCCGCAGCTTCAAAAGCGCCTTTCAGGGGTTCCGCGCTGTCACTCTGGAGCGCAATCCCACCGTGCACGTGGCGGTGGCGGCGTTCGTGATTCTGGAAGGCATTTTTCTCAAAATTTCGGCCACGGAATGGTTTGTGGTTGCGCTGGCGATTGGTTTGGTGATCGGATTTGAGCTGATGAACGCGGCGGTGGAACGGCTCGCCAATAAACTCGGCACCAACCCGGATGAAGATATCCGGCTGATTAAAGATGCGGCCGCAGCAGGGGTGCTCATATCGGCGCTGGCGGCGGCCGCCGTCGGTTTGAAAATTTTCTTTGCCCGCATCCTGTATTTTCTAAATCATACTTCGCCATGACAGCCATCTCCCCGGCATAAAGATGAATCCGATAAATTTCAGGGATCCAATCCGATGAAAACTCCGAAAGCCCTTTGCTTTTGTCTTGTTATCAGCCTGATTCAGGCCTCTGCGACCACCGCCCCGGCGCAGCCGAATCGCGAGCAAACCGTGCGTGCGCTCAAAGGCATGGCGGTGGGATTTGCCGCCTACCTTGGTGGCAATGTCGCCCGCGAGTGGGCCGGACCGGACCGTTCGCTGTTTTCGGCTCCCACCGGCCTGGACCGTTTCTTTCGTGACGCCCTTTACCAGCCCGGAAAAACCACCAATTGGCTGGATGCCAACGGCCTCTATTACCTCATTTTTGGCGGGCTCGGTGTGGCCACGGCGACTTCGGTGGCCTCACAGGGCGATTGGGATGTGTACGAAATCGGCTATGATGCGGCGGCATATTCGACCGGCATTCTGCTGACCGGTGGCCTCACGCGCATCATCAAAGGGGTGGTGTCACGTCCCCGGCCCTATGCCTATTTTGGCACCCGGCCCATCCCTGAGGACACCAGCGAAGCCTACCGGTCTTTTGTGTCCGGACATGCCAGTATTGCCTTTTACATTGCCGCCTTTTTGCGCTACCGGCTAAACGCTACATTTCCGGAATCATCGCGATGGCAGCGCCAGGCTTCAAATCTGATTTTATTTGGACTGGCAACCTACACCGCCTATTCACGGTTACAGATCGACCAGCACTATGTCACCGATGTGGTGGCGGGAGCATTGCTGGGAGTGGCCATCGCCCGCCTGACTCATCGCTGGTTTTATCCCCCTTCGTCCACGGCTTTGGCAAACATCGCACGCATCAGCCCGTCGCCGGGGATGATTCATATACGGATTGCTTTTTAAGTTAAGCTGCAGTTCCCGGCCCAGTGGCATTCGCATCGGCGTCGTTCGGCGATTTTTCAATTTTTGAATACCCCGGAGTTGTTTTAAGGCAGGGGACATAATTGTTGATCAATGGTATCCGTCCGGTGAAGTACAGGTTGATATTCAGGTCACGAAGACATCCTCATCGGTCGTATAGCGCGAAGGTGTTCTCGCCAAAAGCACCATCAAAAGCGAGGGTGTCTCCACCGAAATGACAAACGAACGCGAGGCGTCTCCGCCGAGCCCCCCTCGGCCAGAGGCCTCGGGCTACCATAAAAAGAGGCAGTTTACCGGACGGATACGATCGATGTATGCATTCAGCGGCGAGAAAATCGTAAAAATTTACAGCAGGAAGGCTCTTTCTTGCGACGTGCTGTAAAAAGCGATGGCTACCTTGCGGATTTTATCCTCTACCGGATTCGATGAGGCGCGCATTGCCCGGAAGGGCCGCTTCCCCCGTTTCATCTCACATGAAGGCGTGCTCGCCGGGCGACCCGCCCTCGGCCGGAGGCCTTCGGTCTAATTGGGAAATTGGGAATTTGGGGGATTGCCGGGAATTATGAAATCAGGGACAGAGTGGAAACCAGGCGGCCGGTTTCAATCCTTCGCGAGGTACGGACTCATCCGTTGCTACTACCGAGGTG
>WFVT01000052.1 GCA_015491485.1 Candidatus Zhuqueibacterota bacterium | reverse complement strand
ATTCAGAAAAGCTCAACAAATTTCTGCACCAGTATGTACTCCGTAAAATACCCCAGTGGCTGCTCATGAGCGGCATTGGGCTGCTTCTGGGAGTTGCCGGCTACTATTACCGCGATATTTTCGGTATCGGTTATGAAGCCATCAACCGCATCCTTGCCGACGGCATCCCATGGCAAACTGTAGCGGTTCTGTTCGTTCTTAAATTGATATTCGTCCCGCTGATCCTCGAATCCGGTGGTTTCGGAGGCGTTTTTGCGCCATCGCTGTTTCTGGGGGCCTGTTACGGCTTTCTTTTTTCATTCGCGCTCAATCATTTTTTCTCCCTTGGACTGGACACCACCGCATACACGCTGGTCGGCATGGGCGCCATGCTCGGCGGCATCAACAGCATCCCGATTTCAGCAATATTGATTCTGTTTGAAATGAGCCGCGAATATGCATTCATCCTGCCGCTCATGCTGGGTGTGGTTACCAGCACCACGATCGTACAACTGATTATCAAAGATTCCATCCACAGCAAACACTTGAAGCAGGAGGGCTACCGTATCTCTCACGGCCGTGAAATTCATGTGTTGCGTTCCCTGAAAGTGAAGGATGTCATGCGCAAAGACGTTGTACTGATCGACGAAGATACACCGCTTTCACAACTGTTGAAGGTGCTGATTGAGAGTCCGCACAATACCTTTTATACCAAAGATAAAAACGGCCGTTTGCGGGGGACCATCAGCATCACCGAACTGCGGCCGCTATTTTCCGAATACGACTATCTGCGGGAGATGGTGATTGCCCGGGATATCGCCAACGATCACGTCATCACCGTTCGGGAAGACGATGATCTGGACTATGTGCTCAATTTGTTCGGCTACGAAAATGTGGATGAATTCCCGGTGATTTCAGCAAACGAGCCCGGGAAAGTGGTGGGGACGGTTTGGCGACAGGATGTGCTCGCGGCGTACAATCAAGCCAGCATCAAATACGATATTACCGATGGCCTTGCGCGTAGCCTGCGAACCCTCGAAAAAACCCATGAGGTCAAAGTGGCGGAAGGCTATGCGATTGTCGAACGGCCTGCGCCGGAACGTTTTGTGGGCAAATCCATCAAAGAACTGCGCCTCCGCAACCGCTATGGCCTGGAGGTGCTGATGATCCGGCCCGCCACGCCTCCTTTTGCCAGCGAAGAGCCGGAAACCATCATTGCCACCCCGGATTATGTTATTCAGGAAGGCGACACCCTGGTGCTGTTCGGACCAGAAGATAAAATCGCAAAAACCGAAAAGTGGTGCCGCGAATAATTCGGTTCACTCATTCATTCCGCAAATGACGTCCCTGTCTTTTCCTGTGCTCCCAAACACTGGACGAACGCATTTGCCCCGCAAGCACGGCTTAATATGTAGGGTTTGATCGCCGCACTCCGCGCCCGCTTTTTTCAACTTCTCGCCGGAATTTACCGGGCCCCTTTTTGCCGGGATGCTTCTACTCCTGCGCGACAATCGCCAGCTTTCGGCCGTCCGGACTGATAGCCAACCGGGTGATGCCACGCACACCGTATTCAGCCAGGTCGTGCACCGGCCGCCAGGCTGTGTCCCGGCGGGGGTCAAAGCGGTACAGTACGCTGCCTTTGCCCATCAGCAACACACCGGCGGGCGTCCAGCAAAAATCTTCACTACCCGGCAATGTACGTACGATTTCGGTAAAACGCAATTCCGGGAATTGCAGCGATTTAATCCACCATTCGGAGTCGGATATTTTGTGCACAAAAGTCATGGCCTGGCTCCCCGGCTGTTTACGCAGACAGCGGCCGATTTGTCCGAGAAAAATCTGTGGTTTTTGATCTCGGATATCAACGATTTGCAACGTCACCGGATCGCCGAGCACAAACAACGCCACGCGGGAGGAATCGAGCCAGGCATGGTAGCCCACCGGCATGATGTTCGGCAGCAACACACGCTGCTGACTGCCATCCAGTCTAAACTGCCACAGCCGCTGGGTGCTGTCGCGTTCCACGCGCACGGCCGAGAAGTGCCGGCCATCCGGCATGGGGGTGGGCGAGTATTCGCTCTCCGGGGTAGCCGTCACCTGGACAACCGTGTCAGCATGCAAATCGTAGCGGTACACATCGGTTTGCATTCCGCCCCGCATCGATGTGAAAAGAAAGGCCTTGCCATCGGGTAAAAACAGCGGCTGATTGTCGTAGCCAGAATGCGCCACCACTTTCCGGATTTGGTTGACGAAAAGCGAGTCGCCGCGCCATTGCAGGTCGGCAAGAAAAATATCCGTCGCGGGTGGCGTTTGCGCCGGGAGGCTCGCGGCAGCGATCACCAAAACAAAAATGCCAGAAACTATGAATTTCATAAGAGGTCCTGCTGATTTGTTTTGAGGATGAATGGGCTCACGGTGTCAGTCCGGCATGATAACTGAGCATGAATTCCAGAAATTTGGACACTTCGATCATATCTTTGCCGACGAATCGGATGCTGTGTGCATCGATGCGATCCACGATGGGCAAATACGCCAGGATTTGCGACGGCCGGTAATTTTTGAACGTTACCTCGAGACTGACGGGCGTCTTCAATTTGAATGGTTTGAATTCCTTCAACCGACCGATAGCGGCTTTGACTTTTTCGGCGATCCGCTTTTGCGCTGCCTGCGGCGTCAGGGTTTTGGCGGAATGGAAGCTGACTGCCCATTTCACCACCGCGCCCTCAATAGGCCCGATTAGCTCACGCGCTTCCTTGACGATCGCATCGTCGCCCGAGATCATGATCACCGGTACGCCAAAATGGCCGGCGATGGCGGCATTGATGCCGGCTTCAGGCATGGACCGTCCATTCAGCCGGATATCCGCCAGCCGGGCGCTTGACATGGTGTGAGCACGTACGCCATCCGGATTGGTGGTGCTGGAATGGTACCCGATGAAAATCGCCGCGTCAAATGAGGCATCGATGCCTTCCATCATCATCAGCGGCCGCGGCCAGGAGCGCACAATGCGTACATTTTCCGGGAACTTTTCCAGCAACAAATTCTGTCCGTTGCCGTGTGAATCGCTAACCAACACCTCTGTGGCGCCGGCTTCAAATGCGGCATTCACCGCAGCCAGCACTTCACCGGTCATGAATTCACGAAAGCGGGAATATTCGAATCCCGACGGCCCCAATTGCTCGGAAGTCACCACTCCGGCCACTCCCTCCATATCCGCTGAAATATAAATTTTCAATTTTTTCTGAACCTGCGCACTGCCCGAAAACGCCACGGCCCAAAACATGAAAATCAGTGATGGTATGAGCATTTTCATTGGTTTTCCCTCCCAAATGAAAAATAAAAACATAGGAGCATAAATGCTTTGAAAATTATGTAACAAAGAAGTATATTAGATGGCAAATAGAAAAAGACGAATACTCCGGGGGTACCGGGGGCTATGAGCCAGGACAGCGCCTGGAAGGATGTTTTGGAGCCGCTCTTTCCTCAATTTCTGGAGTTCTTTTTCCCGGATATTTATCAAGATGTGGACTTCACCAAAGGCTTTGAATTTTTGGACAAAGAGCTTCAGCAAATCCTGAAACGCAGCAAAAGCGGGAAACGCATTGTTGACAAGCTGGTGAAAATTTTCTTAAAAAACGGCAAAGAAAAGTGGCTTCTGCTGCATATTGAAATTCAGGGCTATGAGGAAAAAGCATTTGCGCGCCGTATTTTCGGCTATAATTATCGCATCTTCGACAAGTTTGATCGCGATGTCGTCAGTCTGGTCATTTTAACCGACAACAACCCGAAATTTCGGCCGCACCGATATGAAGTTCAGCACTGGGGATTCCGCCTCACGTTTGAATTCCCCAGTGTTAAATTGTTGGATTACCGCCATAGCTGGGATACACTGGTAACGCATAGTAATCCATTTGCCATTGCCGTACGTGCATTTCTTAAAACCCTGGAAACCCGGGGGAGAGATCAGGATCGTTATAGCTGGAAAAAAGCCTTATTAATGGAACTCTATTCCCGGGGAATGAATCGAAAAACGGTACTCGCGCTTTATCAATTTATTGACTGGAGCATGAATTTGCCGAAATCTTTAGAAGATCAATTGTTCCACGAAATAACCGAATTCGAGGAGAAGAAAAACATGCCCGTCCTGACGACAGCAGAAAAGATAGGGATGAAAAAGGGAATCAAAAAAGGGATGCAGAAAGGTCAAATCGCCGGGTTACACTGGGCCATTGAAGATATTCTGGAACTGAAATTCGGCGATGCCGCGAAGGAATTGCTGGAACTTATCAAACCGGTGGAAGACATCGCCCTCTTAAAGCAGTTGCGCGAATCGCTGAAAAAAGCCCATGATGTAGCGGAAGCCCGACAACTCATCGAGAAGATACTGCGGTAGTTCACTTTCCTGTCCCCGCACAAAATACCAGCGATGCATTTGCAGCATGCCGCTTCACCGGATAGCATTCGCCTGGCGTGCTTCCGGCAATCGAAGAGAGCTTACAACCGGATTGCAGCACCTCTCCTCCGGGCTCAATTGCCGAACCGTGTATTCACGATATTATTGTAAATCGATCCGAATGTAAACGAAACGCCCACGGCTCCCCAGTAGCGGAAGGATGTGGCTAATTGGCGCCGGCGCAGCAGCACTTCTTCCGTGGATGCTTCGCCTTTCGGCAGCGAAAGTTGATCCCGGATCAGAGAAAAATTCCCATTCAGTCTCAACGAAAACCCGCGAAACAACCGCAACCGCAACTCGCCGGATACCCTCAGCCGGTTTTTTGAAAAATCGTTCAGCAAATGGGAGCCTTCCAATGAAAACTCCGCGTCACCCCAGGGTTGGCGGGTCTGATACGTAATTTCCAATTGCTGCCCGTAAAGGTTTTCCCGTAGTTTATCAAAAATAGTCTGCTCAAAATACTGAACGCGATCGGTACCAATGCGGTACTGAATCCGAAGTTCCCGGTGCGTACTTTCCGAATACGGGAAAATGTTGTATTCCACCGCTGGCGCCAAACGCACACTGAATTGAATATTATCATAAGTCGAGGATTGTGAGAACGCATACGCGCCGAGGGCAAAATGCTCGCCGACGCTTTTCACCACCATGCCATAAACAAAATAGCGCCTCGAGAAGCTGGAAATTTTGTTGCCGCCCACATCGAAATCGCTCTGATCATAACCGGCATTACCAAAAAAGCGAATTTTCCACGCCTCAGTAATGCGGTTGGCGGCAAACGAACCGTTTAGTGAGAAAAATTTCGATAGCCGTTCCCCCCGAAACCGGCCATCCGCCGAAACGCGGAAAACCCAGTAGTTCCACCGGTCTTCCACGACTTGCACCGGCGCCGTTTTTCGTTTCGCATAACGGATGTCGATGAACTGCGACACCTCTGTGCGGGCAATGAACCGCACCAGCCCCATTTTGAGCATCCGCAGCAGGTTTTGCCGAATTTCATCGTCTGTATCGGTGTTGGAGGATACCGCTTTCAGGGTATCTGTCAATCCTTCGAACATACCGCGTCCGAGGAACACCAGCGTATATTCGCGCCCGCCGCTGCCGGTGCGCTGCCGACTGATCAGCACGTGTACATCAGCATCTTCGCGGTTACGCACGTAGTTGACAAATGTCAGTTCGGTGCGTATGTATTCACGGTAACAGCCCCGACAATCCAGATAAAGATTCAGCATGTCCTTTTTCATCGGATAACGGCTGTAAAAGCCCGCGGTTGACGATGCCACAGCCGGGCCAACGATCCACCCAATTCCCAGGAAAAGACCTGGCAAAAATCGTAAAACACGCATTCCCAACTCCTGTTGCCACATATGAAGTCATCTTACCCAAATCGCCCATTCATTCGGTTGGAAGGCAACTTATCCCCCTGAGAAGTCGGCGCCGGGAGGCGGGATGGACCGTCACCGTTTGAAACCCGGCCCGTAAACCACCCGACCCGGCGTGGCGCCGGTATGTTCACCGTTCTTTAAAACCTGGACGCCGTTCACAAACACATGTTCAACACCGACCGCGAGTTGATGCGGTTTTTCATAAGTGGCACGATCCTGAATGCGTTCTGGGTCGAAAATCACCACATCCGCATAATATCCCGGTTTCAGCCGGCCACGCTTTTGAATGCGCAGGTTTTCCGCGGGGAAGGACGTCAGGCGACGGATGGCTTCCTCCAGGGGAATCAGCTTTTCATCACGTACATACCGTCCCAGAAGGCGTGCAAAATTTCCATAGGCGCGCGGATGCGGATTGTATTTCAGGAATAAGCCTTCCGGCGCCAGGGAGCCGGCATCCGAACAAAAACTCACCCACGGCGTCTGGATTTTCCGTCGGATATTCTCTTCGGACATGATAAAATACACCGCCTCCACCCGGCTGTCATCCTGGATGACCAGATCGATGGCGGTTTCTTCCGGCGATGTACCGCGCATTTTCGCCACCTCGGCCAGACTCTTGCCGGTAAGGTATTTGAGGGAGTCGGTTTTGAATCCAACCAATAGCACATTCTCTGCCCCGCCGGCCATCAACAGCAAGTTTTCCCATTCGTCGGTTGGAGTGCGCATTTCTCTGATCACCTTTTTGCGGATGGCCGGATCCTGCAACCGGCGCTTCCAGGCGTCGAATCCGCCTTCTTGCACCCACGGCGGCATGGTGGCGCTGAGTCCCGTGGCGCCGGCAGTGTAGCAGTACATATCCGCCGTAATAGGCAAGCCTTCATTCCGGGCTGCTTCGACTTTCTCTATGACCTTCGCCAGCTTATTCCAGTTGGCCTGTCCGGCCGCCTTCAAATGGTAAATCTCTGCACGAATGCCGGCCTCGCGCGCAATGGTGATCAGTTCATCCACGGCTTCCAGCAACCGGTTGCCCTCGCTGCGCATGTGCGATACATACATGCCGTCGTATTCCGCAGCCACCTTCGCCAGTTCGATCAGCTCATCCGTTTCTGCATAAAATCCCGGAGCATAAATCAGCGCCGATCCCACGCCCAAAGCGCCGTCTTCCATGGCTTCGCGCACCAGTTGCCGCATCTGTTCCATCTCGCTTGCGGTCGGCGGCCGGTCCTCATACCCCAGAACATTAATGCGCACCGTGGTCGCCCCCACAAACGATGCCACATTGGGCGAAATCCCTTTCTCCTGTAAAAATTCCAGATACTCGCGCAACGTCGTCCATTCGATATCATATTTGAAGTCCCCCTGACGCTCTTTGGCCTGCTGTTTCATGGTTTCATTCAGCGGCCCCATCGACCAGCCTTCGCCGAAGACTTCCAGAGTCACCCCCTGTTTGATGTCGCTCAGCGAGCGGCCGTCCATGATGAGCGTCTCAGTCGCCCAGCTCAGCATATTGATAAATCCGGGCGAAACGGCCATGCCACGGGCATCAATTTCAATCTTGCCTTTTGCCGGCCCGATATCCCCCACGGCGGCAATCGTGTCCGCATTGATGGCAACACGGCCGCGGTACGGGGCTTCGCCGCCGCCGTCGTAAATCATGGCATTTTTGATGAGCACATCATAATGGGTTTTGGGGCCGCAGCCGGCCACAAGCATTGCCAGGAAAATCAGAATCACACGGCGCATGGAATACTCCTTTCTGAATTTTGTTAGTTTTTCCAGGAAAAATAATCATCCGCCCGGGCTCCGGCAAGCGCTTTCAGGCGAATGGGGCCGTGTTGATCACAAGCCGAACATTTGATCAGACGGAATGTGCGTGAAGTAGCTTACAGAACCGCCAACGGATTCAGACGCGGCAAGACAGGTTTTTCCCTTTGTCCCATGCTAATTTTTATCACCCGGCATCTTTGTCCATGCTTCCCGAAGACTATGAGGATTTCACCCAAAGCCACGATGGAGCATCGTAGCTTCTACTTTGCCGGCTGAAAAAGCTTTGTTCGGGAGCTGCCTTCCTTTGATTGACTTCTCGCCGCAGGAATATTATATTGTTGCATCCCGAATCCTTCACAACCCAGGTGTGGAGCTCTCATACCCATGACCACCAAAAGCCGGCCGGTTCGTAGCAATCAGACCGGCATCCATGAAGATTTGTTTAAAATTCTGCAGAGACACCGCGAAAAACCGTATCTCAAACCGATTTCACGTCATACTCTGGCTGCGTTCGAAACGGCGCGCCGGCGTCTTGCGACTATTGATCGACCGCTGATTCTGGACTCCGGTTGTGGTACCGGCGAAAGTAGCCTGTTTTTATCCAGCATGTATCCTGAGGCATTCGTTTTGGGATTGGATAAATCCCTGGTACGATTGCAAAAAAATCCGCTGTTTGGCACCCCACACGATCGCAATGTGCTGTTGCTGCGCGCCGATCTGTTTGATTTCTGGCGGCTGGCCGCCCGTGAGGGATGGCGTTTCGAGAAGCATTATATTTTTTATCCCAATCCATGGCCGAAGAAACGTCATTTGAAACGGCGCATCCACGGCCATCCGGCATTTTTTGATATGTTAAGGCTGAGTCCGTACCTGGAGCTGCGCAGCAACTGGCGAATTTATCTGGAAGAATTCGCCGCGGCGGTGGCATTTGTCACCGGACGCTCTTTTCCAGTGGAACCGTTTGTCCCGGAAAGGCCGATCTCCGCATTTGAAAAAAAGTACTGGATGAGCGGCCACGAACTGTTCCGTTTGCAAATCCGCTTATGAGGGATCATGAATCCGCTTGATCTGATTCGCAAATACTATCCGCCGGATTCGCTGGCCTACCGGATTCTGGTTGAGCACAGTCAGCGCGTGACCGAAAAAGCGCTGCGTATTGCCCACCGGCTTGGCCGAGATGAACTCGATCTGCAGTTTTTGGAAGAAGCCGCCATGCTGCATGACATCGGCATTTTTTACACACATGAGCCTCAAATCGGCTGCCACGGAACGCATCCGTATGTGTGTCATGGTTACCTCGGACGGGAGCTACTGGAAAAAGAAGGACTGCCCCGGCATGCAATCGTGTGCGAAACTCACGTGGGCGTGGGCATCACGCGGGATGAAATCGAGCAAAACGGGCTGCCCCTGCCCCTCCGCGATATGCTGCCGCGGACCCTGGAAGAAAAACTCATCGCCTATGCGGATAAATTTTTCACGAAAAATCCCGAACGGTTGAGCGAGGAAAAATCCCCGGAGGCTATTCGGCGACGATTGGCAAAATATGGGCCGCAAAAAATCGCCGTATTTGATGAATGGCACCAGATGTTTGGTGAATAAGCCCGTAGGCGTATCGACATCGCGTTTCTTATTGGTATCCGCCCGGGGAAGGATAGGTTGATGTTCCGGGTGCAAAAACATCTGTACCGAATTTTAGCTGGAACCGGCGACGGCATCATGCATCGGCTTCAGAAATTTAAGGAACCGTGCGCAAGGTGCTATTAGACAAAACCGGATTCCCAAACAGTCCAGCACTTGACCTTTTCGGGATTATTTTCTTATCCGCCATATCACTTTTTAGGAGAAGCTATGACCCTACTTTTTCTTTATATCATATTAATCATCGTCGGCGCCCTGATGGGGGGTTTATTGTCACGAACCCAAATTTTCTCCCGATTTCCTGCCTCGGTTATGAGCCTGATGGCGGCCCTGGCCGTTGCCGGTGGCTTTTTGCTGCAACTGGAATACCGGCATCTGCAGGACAAGCTGACGGAACGTGCGTGGCCCACTGTGACCGGTTACGTGATCGAAGCCAGGATTGATACCAATCGCGCGCTCATGCCCAGGATACAATATGAATATACCGTTGGCGGCAAAACATTTACCGGAGTGACCGACCTGCACATTCCGGCGTTCGGCGGTAAAGCCAAGCGGTTGGAGACCGCAGATCGGGTAGTCCGGGCATATCCTTCCGGACGTTCGGTCACGGTCCATTATAACCCGCAGCAGCCGGAACAGTCCGCATTGCGTGTCGGCCCGACGTGGGATATTTTCATGAAACTGGGGTTTGGCGGTTTTTTACTTTTGCTTAGCAGCGCTGGCCTGGTCCTGGGATGGTCGCTACGGCGGAAAACGATTTCATAGCCCGGAGCGATCCGTGTCTTCCGTCCCGGTCATTCCGTCCCATGAACGGCCCCTGCGGTGACGGGTTCCCGGTTCCCGCACGGTGAATCAAACCCTCGGCGCGGTTCTTCGCCCCGGAGGATACGGAACGTCTTTCACCATTTTTTCAAATCGGCGTTTTCAGGGACGATGGGAACTGTCGGAGAAATATCGGCGCCCAGCCCCGTGGACGTTTCGCTGAACTCAAAATCGTGCACCCCTGTCACGTTACCGCACCAGAAGCAGCTTGCGTGTCCACTGCCTGCCGGCGGCGGTCAGCCGGGCAAAATAGACTCCCGATGAGTAGGCACGAGCATTCCAGACCACACGATGACGGCCGGCGGTAAACAGACCGTCTGCCAGCACTTTCACCTGTCGTCCGGCTGCGTCATAGATTGCCAAATGAATGTGTGTGGCCACCGGGAGATCGAATTCAATTGTGGTTTGGGGATTGAAAGGATTCGGAAAGTTCGGCTGCAGCGCAAACCGGTCCGGCACAACCGCCGATTCCCCGGATTCCAGACCGGTCACCGAATCGGTGTAATAATAACCGAACAGGATCATCATTTCGTCCGAGCTGAGCAGGCCGAACCGGAGAGTACGGTCGGTCCAGTTGTTGTACGTAGCGATCAGCCGGAGTCCCTGTCCGGGTTCCAGAGTCAGCGGCGGATCGATCTCCAGAATCGGCGGATGCTCCCAATCATAAGCGATATAGATCAGCTCGCCGTCACGCGGGCCGCCGACAATTTCCACTCGGAACTCGGTCATGTGTTCATGCGCATGGGAAAACAGTTGAAAGATGTGCATACGTTGATGGGTGGTGTAGGTTTTGGTCAGAGTGGTGATTTGTTTCGGCGGCAAAGCAATATCGGTGTTGTTTAAGAACAGGACTTCGGCAATATGCTCGACTTCCTCAGGATCGGCAAAATGCAAATTAACATACACCTCGCCTTCGATTTCAGAGTCACGGCGATTGGCGTAATGCGCGTTTAAATCGAAGCCTTTGCCGGCAGGTAACCGCAAGGCGACTCCGGGCGGGAAATGATAATCCAATGCAGGCCATTGAGTGCCGGCAAAAAATTGCTGAAACTGCATCGGAAACAGATTGGCACCGATGTAATTCCCGTTGGCGTCACGGATATCGCGGTAGGTGCGCGCCTGAGTTCGCACGCCGTTTAGTATGAAATAGGGAGTGTCATCACGATAAGTGTATAAAATAAAATGATGACTGCCGGGCCGCAGTCGCATTTCCATCCGCTTGATGAACCGGTCTTCACTGTGGTTCAGGGGTTCATAATAAAAAAATTCTCGATCAAAATTCGGCTGCACCGGGAACGGTCCAAGATGGAACTGAACCCCGTTTTGCGGCGGCTGCAGCGCTTTGAACTCTTGCGGCACATACCGGGTGGTATCCGTCAGCACGGTTGGGTCCACCACCTGTCCCTGCCGGGGCGCGCCGGCAAGAATCCACTGGCGCACCAGCTCCAGTTCGCCGTAGGTCAGCGCCGGTCCACCCAGCGGCATGATGGCGCCATAATAGGGGTGATCGGCGTAAAAATGCTCCTGCTCGGGGCATTGATTTTTTCCCATAAAAAGCTTTTATACAGCCCGGCGAGTCCGTCAGGACTGACGCGCAGAAGCCCGTCCTCGCGAGCAGCCCGGTTTCGGGGCGCTACATTGACCAGATGGTCATAGCTGGAATCCGGTATCAGCACCAGACCGGATTGCCGGGCAAATGCGGTTCCCGGCTGGTGGCAGCCCACACAGTAGCGATTAAAAATACGCTCTTGAATCAGGGAATAGGTGTCTGTCTGGGCTAAAAGCGTTGTCGATGCGGATATCAACGCCAGGAAGGTTAAATTTCGGATAGCTGCCATAGACCATCCTTCCGCGTTGGTTAATGGATATTTCATGCAGGGCGCAATGCGTAATATAGCCGGTCTTTCAGAAAATGCAAAAAAATTCCGTCCAATGCCATGGCGGCTGTCTCCCATTCAGATTGTTTCGCGAACCAGGGTTGGCGCAGATCGGTTTTGTGGTCCGGCTTTTTTCTTTTGCGAAATTCATTTGTAAGCAAAATATTCCCCCTGTTGGCCGGCTTATCAGCGGTCGCGGCCCACCGTATCGTAGCAGGTCGATTTCCTGAAGCACTTGGTTTCACAGAAGGTCACTCGTATTTGCCGTCACGAAGCGTTTAAATTCTGCACTCAACTTGATTTTTCATGAATAGCCATGTCCGACCGTCTTTCCGACAATTTCCGAGAACGGGTACTGTCTCTGATACGCCAGATTCCGTACGGCAAAGTGGCCACATACGGCCACATTGCGGCGATGGCCGGTGCACCCCGCCATGCCCGTTTCATCGGCCGCATTCTGCAGACCGCCGGCGACGACTCCCTGCCGTGGCACCGGGTGATCAACCACCGGGGGCAGATTTCATTGCCAAGGTGCGGGCCGTACGAATTGCAAAAACACCTCTTGCTCGCCGAAGGCGTGGAATTCGATCTGAACGACCGGATCGATCTCCGGCGCTTCGGATGGCATCCGCAGTATTAGCGACGGCTCTCCGGCTTCAAACCGGTGAGTTCAGGCAGATCGCGTACACCAGTGAGAATCCATTCATTTTCCGTGATGATGACATCCATGGGCACATCCAAATGGTGAGTGGGGACTCGCTCGACGATCTGGCAGGCAAACGCCAGCCCGATGCGGAGAGCCGGGATCTTTGCCAGAAAGCGGTCGTAATATCCTTTGCCATAGCCGAGCCGGTTGCCGCGACGGTCGAAGGCACAGCCCGGCACAATGACCAGTTCAATTTGTTCGATAGGCGTGGGCGTACAACGGGACGGATCCGGTTCGAGAATGCCAAAGGTTCCCCGAACGAGATCCGAAATGTGGTGGATATCGTAGTGTTCCAGAATCGGTGTACCCGGCCGGACCCGGGGGACGGAGATCACCCCCCGTTCGGCCAGTACGGCCTCCACGATACCGTGCGTATCCACCTCTTCCGGCATGGATACATAACTGTGAATACGCCGCGCACGGTGAAACGGAGCAAAATCGAACAGGCGCTGACGGATACGCAGGCTCTTTCGGCTGCGCTCCTTGGGGCTCATTTGCCGACGACAGACCACCAATTGCCGGCGAAGCCGCTGTTTGCTCTCGTCAATGGTCCCGGGATTCCGTTCCGGATTCGTTCTGCTGTGTCGATGTTGCAATGGCCGACCTCATTCCACTGGCGAAGTTCTTGTCCAGGACGCCGATGACCCCCAGCTCGCTGCGGAAAAACAATTCCCCAAATTCGCTTTTCGTGCCATACACCACCACCGGACATTGGCCGGCGTGGTGGCGGATTTTTCTGGCCAGATTAGGAGATGCGTCCGTTGCCAGAAAAATAAGCTGCACTTTTCCCTTTCGCAGCGCTGCCAGCACGGCGCTGGAACCCAAAGCAAGTTTGCGTGCCCGCGCTGCCAGACTCAAAAGGTAATAAACTTTATCTTGCGTCAACGGTGTTTTCTTTAAGGGCTTCGTAAAAGGCCTCCTTCAATTGCTCGTAACACGCTGCCGGGACCTGAGTGCGGTAAGCACGGTGCAACGCCCGGCGCTTCAATGCGTTTTCCAGACAGTCACGTTTAGGACACAGATACGCGCCGCGGCCCGGCTCCCGGTACTTTCGGTCCAGGACAATCCGGTCCGGCGCATGAAAGACGATGCGCCACATCGCGTATTTGGATTGTTTGGTTCCGCAGCCGATACAGGTCCGCTCCGGTATGTGTTTGCCTTTCAAGGTTTTCCATCCCCGGCTTTTGCCGTGCTTTCGAATTAAGGCATAAATCTACGCCAATGATACCAGATAATCAAGAAGTATTCCGGGTCTGAGGAATATCTGGCGTACGCACAAGCTTCCAGCTTGTGATTGCGGCAAAACGCACGGATTGGATTGGCAAACGTGCCGTGAATTTTTGCGGTGTACTTATGAGCGAAATGCTTCTCATTTACACCGTTCCGATTCGGCATCCGGCGTTCAGCCGGTTTCGTCATTGCGAGCGCAGCAAAGCAATCTCATATACAGGGCAAAACGGCAATTGATTTTATTCTCTCGCCGAGGCGCAGCGAACGCAGAGATTTTTCTTTTATGCAATGGCTCATCATCGTTCACAATGGCATGAAGTAGTGGCATTTTTTTATCAGCCACGGATTTACGCGGATGAAACGCCGGATGGATCCGATAGAAACGACATCAAAAATTGAGCGATTTGAACCAAAAACAGCAGTATTTTTGACGATGGTTGTCTTCTACACAATTCTTATCCGTTATCATCCGCGTCATCGGTGTCATCCGTGTTCGCTTTTCTATCGCCGAGCGCAGAGAGATAAGCAAACCTGACCGATGCCCCTGTCAAAAAAACGGCCCACCCCTTCTGTTCAAATCAAACTCCTGGATTCCTGCACGGCAAAAGCTACTGCCGGACAAACGTGACGATCCGCTGTGCATATTTCTGATCCGATTTCGGCATTATCAGCCGCCAGGTACGGATTTCATCGGTTTCGTTTTCCAGATGGAGTTCGCTATCCGGCCGAACCGCAATGCCGGACTGCACTGTCGAAAAGGTGTATTCGCCCCCGGCAAGTCCCTCAAAAACAAGTTGGACGGCGTCGTGATGCAGCATCCGGGTTTCCACCAATGCAAGCCCTGTGGACGGCTCATCCGGCTGCAGCGGCGTCAGCGGCGGCACCACATCGAAAAAACCGTTTACTTCCAGCTCGATCCGTGTCTCGCCGGCGGTCAGTTCCATTATCACCGGCAGGCTGGCTTTGTCTTTTTTGCCAATCCGCAACCGCTGAATCCCGGCAAAGAAAGGCAACAGCGGCTGAAAATGCAATTCAATCGCGGGGCCGCGAAGACGGAAGCGCCATACCAACATGCAGCCATTACGGCGGTAGTGAATATCGAGGTGGGATTGTCCGATGCGCAGCCGTTTCAGGTCGGCTTGCGGCCAGTGACCCGGTAGTTTCGGCCGGAAGATGAGCCGCTGACCGCGTTTTGCTTCCAGTCCCCACACCCCTTCGAAAGCCGGCGCCAGACACATGGCTTCCGACCACGCCTGGTGCGGACACACCCCCGCCATTTTGAACGCATCGCCGTGCAGCACTTCGGGCATGTTCCCGGGAGATAAATGGCGGAAGATCTGCCATTGCTGCTGCAGCACCTGCAATGCCGGTCGCGCCATATCCGCCCGAAACGCCGCCAGACACAGCCATCCAGTGAATAACGGCCAAACGCTGCCGTCGTGATAGCCGGTGGGCCGGTAACCCGGATCGAACTCTGAAACCATGCGCGCCCCCCAGTCGGTGGTGATATCCCGCCGCAGCAGCCGATGCACCACCTGCCGGGCTTTGTCTTTCTCGCACACATCCAGCCAGACCGGCACCGAAGGCATCAGGGTAATGAAGCGCATCAGACTGCCGTCTTCCCGTTTGCCCAACGCAAAATGCTGCTCGTCGTCCATCCAAAATTCCAGATTGAGCTGACCGACAAGCTGCATGGCGCGGCGGTACCAATCCCGCGACACCGCCGCTTCGCCCATTTCAGCGGCCAGCTCCGCCATATCGCGCAGAGTCGCCACCCACAGTCCGGCCAGATAAAACGTCACGTGCGCCCCGTAATAACGCCCGCCCTCGATCCAACCGTGTCCCACATGCGTGTTTTCAATAAAGCCATCGCCGTCGCGGTCGGTACTGAATAAAAACGACATGGCCTTTTTTGCAGCGGGCCACAGGTCGCGAAGCAGGTCCCGGTCACCGCTCCAATGGACGTATTTTGCCAGCAACCACAAAAATAACGGCGTGGCATCTGCAGCATCATAATGAACAATTCCGCTGGTGGTACATTCGTGGAAAATTTTGCCGTCAAATTGTTGAAACCGTGCCAGGAAGCGCAGATTTTCCGCCACACGCTCAAACTGACCGAGGTACAGCGCAGCCAAAGCGGTGTACACCGAATCCCGGCCGAAATACCAGGCATAGCCCGGACGGGTGGCATTCCAGCCCGGGCGGGTGGTCATGAAGCCCGCGAGGTACGCCTCCCCCAATCCAGGCGTACGCGCCCAGAAACTCTCCATGCGGTGTGCAGCCCAGTTCATGGCTTCCCGGGCTTCGGGGTGCGGGCACTGAAACACGGCGGTGGACTGCTGCAGCCGCCTGGCGGCGGTGGTTGCCGAATCGAGTATGTGCTGAGCGCGTGCTGCGACAAGCCGATTTAACTTGCGATGCTCTTCCTCCCCGGCGGCTCCCGCAAAGGTGAGCACCACCGGCCGTCCCGGTTCTTCGGCGGAAGCTACAAAACGCACCCGAACCCGGCTTTGCTGCTCGTCCGGCAGCTCATTGATTTGCGATTCAATCGCCGCACCATCGATCCGGATCGCGGCGGAATGGGGGACATGTTGGGATTGCAGCCGGATTTCACCGGCGCCATGCCAAACGCGCAAGCGCCCCTGCACTCCCGGCGGATAGTTCCACATCATGCGCAGATCACAGTCGAATTCGATCACCAGCTCGTGATCCGCGGGTAAACCGGTCACAGCGAGAAAGCCCACCGGCTCCTCGGCATGCACCGCCAGTATAACGGTAAACGGCCGGCCGTCAATGTGGCCCTGCCAGACGACGCGTTCCGGTCCGACTTCCACGGTTTGCACCAAAGACGAGAGGTCGCGTCCGGCGACCGATACCGTCAGCCGGTGCAGCAGCATGAACGGATACATCCAGATTTCGTCGATGCCCTGTCCCAGCCGCCCCATGAGCAACATGCGACGCCCGGACAGACTAAAAAACCGGCCATGGTAACGATTTCCGGTCAGCCGCGGCAGGTTCGGCTGCGGAAGGTTTAGCTCTTGTGAGCGGCGCCGTTTGCGTATTTTCACCGGTTCGATATCCACACCGATTTCCGGCACCGGCCACACGGGGCGTCTTTCAGGTAGTGGCCCGGAAAGGTATTCAAAACAGCGTTTTAAGAACGCTTCACGGGCGGGCCGGTAAATCGTATCCGTGCTGCTAAAATGTACATGCGCCCCCACACACAGCACACGCGGCTCGGGATACTCCCACAGCAGGACCCGCGCCGGGTCATTACCGATGAACACGCGATGCACCGCCACCGCTTCGCCATTTTCCGGACCGGGCGGCATGGCATAGCCGCATTGCGTCACTGGATCATCGGGATACGGATTGTGCAGGTAAATGCCGCCATAAAACGGCTCAAACAGCGGATGATGCAGGAATGATAACAGGCCCAGCATGCCGTGTTCATCATGGGGACGCCCGTGCCGCTGTTCCTCAAGAATGTCCGGCAATCGCGGCTCGAGGCCGAGATCGTGCACGGCAAGGGCGGCCTGCAGGGTCAGCATCAGGCGCCCGCCGGCGCGCAAAAATTCCGAAACCGTGGATCGGGCACCTGCCATCGCCTGCCGGTAAACCGTCTGCGATTCGGCATGCAGCCAGAGCAAATGGTTCTGCGGCTCCACGCGTGCGGGCAGTTGTTGAACCACGCTGACGGGCCATCCGCAGGTTTGCAACCATTGAGCTGCGCGCTGCGCTTCTTCCGTACCGGTATTCAGGAAAAGAATGGTCATCCCCGACTCCCGGGGCTCCAGCGATTGTACCCCGTTGATGAAATCATCCGGTTATTTGAAGATGGATTCCATCCCCCGCCGCTCTTCTGTCCGCCGCTTCACATCTCGAAAATCAAGCGCCGTTGGGACGGATCATCGATATTTCCACTCATATCACGCCGGCGGCATGGCGGATTGCAACATCGCACCACTCGTTCGTTCAGCCAAATTTTTCCTTTTGCGACGCCGGGCGAACCGATGCCCGTCAGGAGGATTTTCTGCGTCCTGCGCGGCGGCCTGAGACCTCCCTTTTGCTGTATCTGTCAATATACGCTTCATTTTAATCAAAGCCAATGTTTCATGGACGAACCGGCTGCCGGATTGCAAGCCGGTCGATCCCTTCTCATCTCCAAATTCAAATTGCATTGCCGGGAGAAATTCATTATTTTTGAAACCTTAGTCCAAGACCGAACAAGGAAGCCAACGGGATGTCCCGCTCATGGATTCGATTCGTGCAGAGGAGTTGATCGCTCATGTGGATAAATTCGCCGGCAAAAAGATTGCCATCATCGGCGATTTGATGCTGGACCGCTATATTTGGGGGACGGTAGCTCGTATTTCTCCGGAAGCGCCTGTCCCTGTGGTCGAAGTCGAGTCCGAATCCGACAGCTTCGGCGGCGCTGCCAACGTGGCCAACAACATCCATTCGCTCGGCGCTATGGCCATCCCGCTGGGCGTGATCGGCCGCGATACCGCCGGCAACCGGCTGCTGGAACTGGCCCGCCGGTCGGGTTTCCCCACCGATGGCATCATTGTCGAGGACGGACGTCCCACCACCACGAAAATCCGGGTCATCGCCCACAATCAGCATGTCGTGCGCGTGGACCGGGAACGGAAGGATGATATCGCGCCCGAAACCGCCGAAAAGCTGCTGCAATTTCTGAAAAGCCTTCTCCCCGAACTGGATGCCATTGTACTGGAAGATTACAACAAAGGCTTGCTGACGCAATACCTGGTGCGCGAAACCATCGCGCTGGCCCGGGAGCGCGATATCTGCATCACCGTCGATCCCAAATTCCACCATTTTTTCGATTACCAGCATGTGACCGTTTTCAAACCCAACCGCAAGGAAACCGAAGAAGCCCTGGGCATGAAATTCGGTGACCTGGCGGATATCCGGGAAGCCGCCCAAAAACTGAAAAAGCGGCTGCAGTGCCAGAATGTGCTGATCACTCTCGGAGAACAGGGCATGTTGTTGTTGGCAGATGACCACCGATTTCATACCATTCCCACCCGGGCGCGCAAAGTGCACGATGTGTCCGGGGCCGGTGACACGGTCATCGGTACCCTCACCACGGCTCTGGCGGCCGGCGCACCGATTCTCGAAGCCTCGATTCTGGCCAATTACGCCGCCGGTGTGGTGGTCGGCGAGGTGGGCGCGGTCCCCATCACCCCGGAAAAACTCATCGACACCATTCGCTTTTATACCGCAGGAGCCCGGCCATGAGCGGCGTGATTGATCTTGACGCATTTCTGACCATTCGTCAGCAGCTGCGCGAACAGGGAAAGATTCTGGTCTTTACCAACGGGGTGTTCGACATCCTGCACCGCGGACACGTCGAATATCTGGAACGGGCCCGGACGCTTGGCGATGCGCTGGTCGTGGGCGTCAACACCGATGCCTCCGTGCGGCGACTTAAGGGACCGGAACGTCCGATTGTGCCGCAGGAAGACCGTGCCTTTCTGGTGAGCATGCTCAAGCCGGTAGATTGGGTGATCTTGTTTGACGAGGACACGCCCGAGAATCTGATTCGGGCGATTTTACCGGATGTGTTGGTCAAAGGGGCGGACTACCGGCTCGAAGAAATTGTGGGGCATGATATCGTATTGGCTCACGGCGGCCGCGTGGAACGCATTCCGCTCACGCCGGGCCGCGCCACCAGCGATGTCATCGCCAGTATCCTCAAGCGTTATGGAGGAAAAGGTCATTGAAACGGACGCTTGGGTTCATCATCGGCGTTGTGCTGGCGCTGGTTCTTTTGAACCTGCTGGCAAGCCTGCTTAACATCGCTTTTCTCCGGCCATGGTCGGCGGCACCGCCGGCTGACTCGCCCGCGATACATAAAATCGTCGGCGCCGCCCATATTCACACACGCCACTCCGACGGTTCAGGCGGCTTGCAGGAAATTCTCACTGCGGCACGCAGCAGCAACCTGGATTTTATCTGGATCACCGATCACAACACTCTGGCGCTGTTGGACAGC
The DNA here is from genome assembly GCA_015491485.1 of Candidatus Zhuqueibacterota bacterium. Taxonomy (GTDB): domain Bacteria; phylum Zhuqueibacterota; class Zhuqueibacteria; order Zhuqueibacterales; family Geothermadaptataceae; genus Hydrothermovivens. The sequence goes on along the minus strand of WFVT01000052.1, from coordinate 14,733 downwards.
GGCCGCCTGCACCGCCAGCCGTTGGTGCTGGTCGGCGCCGAACTATCGTTGCAGCCGGGGCATTTGCTCGTGTATGGGCTGTCGCAATGGACCTCCGAACAGCGGATGGGCGGCCTCCGCGGTATTCTCGACAGCCTCGAACATCGGAAGGGCATTGCCTTGCTGGCGCACCCGTATCATCCCAAAATGCGCTGGCGGGAGCCGGTGGATGACCGTATCCACGGCATGGAAGTCTTGAACGCCGATGTGGAGTGGCGCAACGACCGACCTCTGGAAATGCTCGGCACTTTGGTTGCATATCCGTTTTTCCGGCACGCCATGAATTTCCTGATCGACTATCCCCGGCGGGAACTGCACCTGTGGGACAGCCTGTCGGTGCGGCGGCGCTTCATCGGCATCGGCAGCGTGGATGCGCACGCCAAAATCAAACTTTCAAAAACCAGTTACTGGAAATTCCCGCCGTACGACCGTGTATTTTCCCTGATTCAGAACGTTCTGTATGTGCGGGAACCGCTGGCGTCGGAGCCGGAACCCGCCCGCCGGCAGGTGCTCGAGGCACTCCGGGCGGGGCGGCTCGCCTTCGGCTTTGCCGGTCTCGGCGATCTGCGCATGGCCACCATCTGGCTGGAAGCCGATACCGGCATTTACCTTCCGGGGGAAACCATCGAAGTGGATCGCGAAACGTCCCTGCGGCTGCACATCCGATTGCCCCGGGAACACCAGTTTGAAACCTATCTTTACCGGGACGGCGTCCGAATCGCCGGCTCCCGGCTGAAAACAATCACATGGGCGATTCAAGAACCCGGAGTCTATCGTGTGGCGATTTTCCAGCGCCGCATCCGGCCCACGCGTTTTTCGCGCATACCGATTCCCTGGCTGTTCGCAAACCCGTTTACCATTCGGATGGCACCATGAGTTACGACCTGGAACAGCAGTTTGCAGACCATTTGCGATTGGATCGGGCGATTCGCTTCGCCGCCGATGCCCACCGACGACAAATTCGCAAAGGTTCGGGCATTCCTTACATCTCTCATCCGGTGGCGGTGGCGATGATTTTACAGAAATACGGCTATCCTCTGGACTGGGTCATCGCCGGCCTGTTGCATGATACCATTGAAGACACGGATGTCACCCTGGAAGAAATTCGCAGAGAGTTCGGCGACACCGTCGCCGATATCGTTGAGGGATGCACTGAGCCGGAACATCGCAATCGGCCGTGGGAGCAGCGGAAGGCACACACCATTCACTATTTGCAAAACGCACCGCTGGCGGTGCGTGTGGTTACCAGCGCCGATAAATTACACAACCTCCTGTCCATTTTGCAGGACCGCGAAATCCAGGGTGAGGAGGTCTGGCGCCGGTTTCATCGGGCGCGCAACCAGCAGGAATGGTACTACCGGGAACTGATGAAAAGCCTGACCATGAATCTCGATCCCGCAGACCGTCCGGCCATTTTCGACGAGCTGGAAGCCGCCATTGAACGCGTGTTCGGCCCACAGGACTAAAACCATTCCGGGCTTCGCGGATCATCCCGGGATGAGAGAAGCAATCCAACATGCTTTTTGTGGTTAGACCAATCGACACTCCCGGTCTGTGCAAACGGTCCTGACGGTTCGGCTCTTTGGTGATTTAACCAGATGATTTTGCTTGATTACCGGACAACTTTTCGCTAACATAAAAGCACGAGACCGCCATGCAGGATTCTCCGGGCTTCATTCCGTCCGGAACGACCGCTCCTGTACACGGTAGCAGTGAAACCGCATCACATCCGAGCGGCGGATTTTTGGTGATGTCGTCGCCACGCAGGTTTATTTCGAAGCATCCAGAAATGCATGATGGGAAAGCTTTGAAACCGGTCAGATGAAAATGAACTATTGGAAGGAAGGGAAACCATGGAGCATCTGATGCCGTTTTCCAGTCTCGAACGATATTTGTTGCTTGTGTTTCTTGCTTTAACCATCGGGATTTTTACCAGGGATTTCATCCGAAAGCTGAAAGTGGTGCTGAAAGGCAAACCCGATCGGCCGCGGCTGAACGATATCGGCAAACGCACCGTGCGCGTGATCAAAGAGGTACTGTTCCAATCACGCGTACTGAGCGGACGGCCGGTGGCCGGAGCCATGCATGCGGCGGTATTCGGGGGATTTGTGTTTTTCTCGCTGGAAACCATCGATCATTTTCTGCGTCCATTCAATATTCCTTTTTTAAAATTTCTGTTCGGAGAGAACGTTTTCATTTATAAAAACATCGTATCGATCTGGGCGATTCTGGTCAGTATCGGCATCATCGGCCTGGCGCTGCGCCGTTTTGTGTTTGTAAAATATTCGCCGAACCCGAAATCCTATGAGTCCGGGGTGGTGGCACTGATGATCTTTCTGCTTATGGTCACCTATCTATACACCCAAACCGATCACGATCCCACCACCACTCTGGCCAAGGCGAACTGGTGGTTGCATGCCAGTCTGATCATGATCTTCCCGCATCTGATTTTGCGTTCCAAGCATTTTCATATCATCATGGCGCCGGTGAACATATTTTTCCGCACCGAACGACTGGGCGAGCTGTTGCCGCTGAACCTGGACCTCGAGGCGCTGGAATCCGAAGATGAGGTTTCACTGGGCCTGGAAAAACTGGAGGATCTCACTTGGAAGAACCGGCTGGATTTCATCACCTGTGTGGAGTGCCGCCGCTGTACGGACCATTGTCCCGCCAATCTTGCCGGACAGGAACTCGATCCACGGGGATTTATCCTCAGCGGTCGCCGATCCATTTTTACTCTGGACGACAGTGAACCTGTAATCGGAAACGTGATTACCGAAACGGCGCTCGGCCAGTGTACCAGTTGCGGCGCCTGCGAAAATATCTGTCCGGTGGGTATCGAACATTTGCAAGTCCTCATTGGCGCCAAACGAGCACAGGCGCTGGCCATCGGCACCGGCATGGTCGCGACCGAATTTTTGCAGAGCATCGAACGTTACGGAAACGCCTTCAGCAAGCCGAGGGACGCGCGCAAGCAGCTTATTGAAGAGCTGGAAATTCCCTATTACGAACCCGGCAAGACCGAGTATTTGCTGTGGCTGGGCTGTGTTTGGGGCTACAACCCGGATGCGCGTTCTTCCCTTGAAGCCATGGTGAAAGTTCTGAAAACGGCCGGAGTGAGCTTCGGTGTGCTGGAAAATGAAACCTGCTCCGGGCATCATTCACGGCGGCAGGGCGAAGAGATGCAGTTTCAGACTCTGGCACAGGAGAATATCGAATCCATGCAGACGGTGAAAGCCGAAAAAATCATCGCGCCCTGTCCGCATTGTTTGCATACCATCGGTCGGGAATATCCGGACCTCGATCCCAATTTCAAACCGCAGGTCATCCATCATTCGCAGTTCATCCTGGATTTGATCCGGCGGGGTGCGATAAAACTGGATTCGAAGAAATGGAACCACAAGAAGACCACCTATCACGATCCCTGTTATCTGGGCCGTTATGAGCATGTGTTCGATGCACCGCGTGATATTCTCAAAACCGCGGGTGTGAATCTGGTGGAGATGGAACGCCACGGCGCGAAAGCCATGTGCTGCGGCGGCGGCAACGCCGGCTTTGCGCGCGAACAGCAGGTTCCCAAACGCGTGGATCAGGTACGCAAGGAACAGGTCCGTGAAACCGGGGCGGAATTGCTGGTAGTGGGCTGTCCCGAATGTAAAATGATGCTCAATGCCGCTGTGGAAGAGACCAAAGACCTGGCCGAGCTTGTGGCGGACGCCCTGGCCTGAAAGGCGAATGGTGCCGATCCAGCCCATCGAAAGGTGCTGGCACGTTGCCTGTGGACAGCAACTTCGCTTCTTTGGTTTCAGGTTCAAGAAAGCGTTCGATCCGGGGCAATTGACTGTTTTTTCCGGGCATGGGAAACGCTCCCCAAAGCCCGGTTATGGGAATGATGCCCGACGAAAGCTCTGAATATGATGAACCCCATGTAATTTCGAATAAAAAGCAAAAAGCCCGACATCACACGATGCCGGGCTTTTTTATTGGCCACCATGCCGGTAGGTTTACAGGTCCAGCGACAGACGGGTATAGTAAAATCCACCGTTCATGCCAAACTGGGTCACGCGCCGGCTATACGGGAAACGTCCGCTGCTGATGTTGGCCGGCTTGGTTTGTTTGTCCGGGAACGTATTGAACAGGTTGTTCGCCCCGACCGAGAAACGCACGCCTTTCATGATCTGATAGGACAGATCCACATCAAAAATGGTCTTCGCCGAGAAGACTTCGTCATTCGCGGGGTTGGTCGGCTTGTAATAAATTTCGCCGAAATAGGTTGCCCGGAGCACCGCGGTCAACTTCGGCGTGCTGTAGCGCATCCCCACCGTGAATTTCCGGCGCGGCAGGGCGTCTTCCAGACGGTTCCGTTCTTCCCGGTTAAACAGAGTGGTTTTGAAGCCTTCCAGCTCTTCGGCGGTTGGCTCACGTCCCTGGATATCGCGGAAAATCTTCACCATTTCCGCCGGCACGTTGGTGGCAACCACTCTGGTTTGCGTGAAGTTGGCTGCCGCCGTAATGCTCAGCATGGCTTCGCCCATCGGTTTGGCATACGAGGCGACGATATCCAGACCGCGGGTTTCTGTATCCACTGCATTGGCAAAGAACTGGGCCTGACTGACGCCTTGCTTGGCAAACGGCTTGAGAATTTCAGCCACCACGGGGCCGATGGTCGGATGTCCCGCACTGAACCGGCTCGACAGCACAATGCGGTCATCGATGTTAATCATATAACCGTCAACCGTGAGGCGCAGGTTGTCCATCAGCTTGGCGGTAAAGCCGGCGCTGACGTTGAGCGAGGTTTCCTCTTTGAGGTCCGGAATGCCGAACGCCTTGGTCACGGGACTTTTGTTGTTGCCGGTCAACACGCGTTTGGGCTCGAGCTGTCCGGTTGCCGGGTCGAGGACGAACTGGATACTCACATTGTTGAACCAGACCTGGTGCAAGGAAGGCGCTCGAAAACCGGTACTCACCGCACCGCGCAATGCGAAATTGGATGCAAGCTCATAACGAGCCGCCACCTTGCCGTTGACCGTGCTGCCGAAGTCGCTGTAATTTTCGAAGCGGCCGCCGATGTCCAGCATGAACCGGTCGGTCACATTGCTTTCGAGACCGGCATACAGGGCGATGCTGTTGCGGTAGCGGTTGACTTCATTGGAAGGTTGAAATCCGGGGAACACCTGTGAACCGGGATTTTTGGGAGCGCCCGTGGAGGTGGTGTCAAAATCGATGCCCGGGCGGTCGCCGCCATTGCCGAGCTGCCAGGAGGCTTCTTCGCCGGCAATGATCCGGTAGTTTTCCACGCGGAACTCACTACCAAGCACCAACGACAGCGACTTCAGCTTGCCGCCGGTATCAATCAGGCGAACGAGGTCCAGGTTACCCACGGTTTGAGCGAAACGCAACTGTCCGGCATCAAACGAGGTGGGGCTGGATTCTCCCATGGAGGCGTTCAACGAGTTCTCGATATTGAACTGAAACGCGTTGCCGCCGTGTGTGAGGCTCATGTCGATATCCCAGCCGTTGCGCGTGCCGCTGACACCGACCGTGATCGCCCGATCCCGGATCTGCGTATGGATTTCCGGCAAAAAGCCGTTGGGATACACATTCAGGTTCACCCGCGCTTCCTGATACGGCAGGCGGTAAAACCCGGTGGCCATACCATTCCGGTGCGAAAAACCGCCGAACGCATAAAACTCGGCGTTTTCACCCAGCGGCACCATGGTGTTAAAAAAGGTGGCGCCGACTACGGCCTTGGACTGTCCGATTTTCATGGAGAAATCTTTGCGGGTCAGGCCGCGGCGGCGCAATTCCGCCTCATCAGCCTGAGGATCATCTTTGTAAAAAATGGGGCCGGTGTAGATGCCCGAACGGTTCGTGGGCTGACGGTTCAGGTATTCGGCGGTGATATTGAAATAGCCGCGATCACCGATTTTGAACCCGAAATTGACGTCCTGTTTCACCTCTTCGCCATCTCCACTTCCCGTCACACCTGCCAGCGTGTTGGTCTGAATGCTGGAGGTTTGATCCTTCAACACGATGTTGATCACACCCGCGATCGCATCGGAACCGTACTGCGCCGCTGCTCCGTCACGCAGAATCTCGATCCGTTCAATGGCCGAAACCGGGATGGCATTCAGATCCACGCCGACGGTACCGCGTCCGAATGTACCGTTCACGTGGACCAGGGCGCTCGTGTGCCGCCGTTTTCCATTGATCAAGACCAACACCTGATCCGGTCCGAGACCGCGCAAACTGGCGGGATTGATATGATCGGTTCCGTCAGCGATGGTTTGGTGAGACGCATTGAAGGAAGGTGCCAGGTAGGTGAGGATCTGATTCACTTCGGCCTGACCGCTGGTTCGCACTTCCAGATCCGAAATCACATCCACCGGCACCGGGGTTTCCACGGCGGTTCGGGCGGTCCGTGAACCCAATACCACCAGCTCCTCGCCGACCTGCAAAGCACTTTCAGAAAGTTCGAAATTCACCGTTACGGTTTCACCGGGATTCACGCGAACTTCTTGTTCTGCCGGAGAGTAACCGATAAAGCTGGCCCGTAAAGTGTACACCCCCGGGCTGATGGTAATTTGATATTCACCGTCCAGATTGGTACTGGCACCGCGCAAACTACCCACAATAATCACATTGGCTCCCGGCAAAGGTTCGCCGGTCTCGGCGATCGTCACCTTACCTTTCACCGTGCCCTTGTCTTGCGCCAGTACAGAAAAGGCGAAAGAAAAACTCATCAAAGCTGCAATAACTGCAATGGAAAACCGTTTCCGACTCATTTTCCCTCCCTTTAGGAAATAAGTTGCGTTCTACCTCTAACGTTTGCACAGAAAAGGATTGTAAAGATCGTTCCCACCTCCTTTCATTGAATGCCATGGTTTTTATAAATTCCCCCGGGAATATTCAAAAATGGCGAAACGGCTGCAACGGCGCTTTGTGCGGATCGGGGTTATCGTTTTTTTATTCAGGAGACGTGCATTTCGTCGTGGCGTTGATGTGCGTGCGAAGGTGCAATAGACGAAGGAGGCAATAGACCGTGTTCCAAAATCGCTCTGGTTTCCGATCCGGCGTTGCATGCGATGCGGGAATTATTCTTTCTCGGTTCGAATCCGTTTCGAGTCAATTCGGCATCTGCGTCATTGCAACAAAACCAAATAAAAACTTTCCTAACTTTGTTGTTTTTAAATAGTTATATTAATTTTTATTAAAAATAAAGCGAAATATACATCGATTGAATAGCGATGTCAATATTTTTTTCTTTTTTGTTTTAATTTTTTCAAATTTTTCTGAATGATTTTTCATTTCAGCCGTCCATCGAAAAATCTTCAAGACAAAAAGCGCCGCCATAGATGGATAAATATTCAAGATCGATGAAATTTATAAACACCCCTGGTTTTCGAAAACAGGGCATGGACCCAGATGGCGATCGTTTAGCCGGGCTCGAAAGATCGGGGCAGTCCCCGTGCCCCCTGCTTTAATCTTGAACGCAATTGGCCGCCGCTTAACCATGGGGGTTTCTGAAAGGCCTGGCTGCAAGCTACCGGCGCCGTTGCCGGTACCAGGGGCTTGCCGCTGTCCCTCCTGGTTTGATGCGGTATGCGAAAATCAGCCGGACACTGCCGTGGCTGGAAAGGCGTTGTGGATGGATCCGTGATACGGGCTGATCACGGCGGCTTTTGGACGGCTCCGAGCACCGTCCTTCACCGGGTGAGCAGTAAGATTTGATGCTGCTTTCCATACCCCCTGCCGGAATCGCCGCTTTTCTGCCTGCGCCGGCCAGTTAGGATGTGTTCAGCTCAGTTCAGCCGCTCGAGGACGATCGCGCTGCCGACAGCGCCGGCAGCACAGGCGGCAATCAAAGCGAATTGCCCGTCTTCGCGTTGCAGCCGGTTTGCAGCCGTGGTAACCAGACGCGCACCGGTTGCCCCAAACGGATGGCCGAGTGACAGCGAGCCTCCCAGGGTATTGAACCGGTCCATGGGAATCTCTCCCACGGCTTTATCCCGTCCGAGGTGCTCCCGGGCGAACTGATCCGAGGCCAGACATTTCAAATTGGCGAGAATTTGCGCTGCAAATGCTTCGTGAAACTCAAACACATCGATATCGTTGAGCGTCAGGCCCGTCCTGTCCAGCACCCGCGGCGTCGCATAAGCCGGCCCCAACAGCAGTTCTTCCCGCGGGTCCTGCGCGGAAAAGGCGTAGGCTTTCACCGCCGCCCTGGCACGATACCCCAACGCTTTTGCGGCCTCCGCCGACATCAGCAGCACGACCGCAGCGCCGTCCGTTAAAAAGGATGAATTCCCGGCGGTCAGGGTGCCGTACGGCCGCACAAATGCCGGCTTCAACGATGCCAATTTATCCATGGTGGAATCGCCGCGGATGCCGTTGTCGTGCTGTATCGGCGCAAAATCCGGGGGGACGCGTACCGGGATGACTTCATCACGGAAAAGCCCCTCTCTGGTGGCTTTGTCCGCCAGTTGATGCGACCGCAATGCGTATTCATCCTGCTCCTGCCGGCTGATGCCGATACGGGCCGCCAGACGATCGCAATCCTGCCCCATGGTGCGTCCGGTGGAAAATTCCGCAATGGCCGGCACCTCGGGCAATAAATCCTTCGGCCGCAACCCCTTAAAAAATTTGATGTAATCCACGGGCTTGCGGTATTTTTGAGCTTCCACGAGTTTATCACGCAGCCGTTTCCGTAACGGTATGGGCACATCGGTTAAACTTTCGGTCCCACCGGCTATCACTACATCCGCCTGGCCGGTTTCAATGAGCGCCACCGCATCGGTAATCGCCTGATTGGCGGACACACATGCCAGGGTGATGGTGTACGCCGGCACATGATGAGGCACCCCGGCTGCCAGCGCCGCCTGTCTGGCTACATTACTGTATTTGTTATTCACGATCACATTGCCCATGATCACCCGGTCAATACGATCGCGCTCCACCTGGGTTTTGTGCAATAAGGCCTTAATGGCCATGCGCGCCAGATCATAAGCCGACAGGGCTTTGTATTGTGTCCCTGAACGCAAGAATGGAATACGGCAGCCGTCCACGATCACGGCCCGCCTCGGAGACGGGGTTTTGCCTCTCTTGGCCATGGGAAGCTCCCTTATTTGGCTGTTTCAAATAGTCGTGAATCCAATAGTATCCATCCGGTGAAGTACAGGTTGATTTTCAGGACACGAAGACATCCTCACCGGTCGTATAGCACGAAGGCGTTCTCGCAAAAAGCGCCATCAAAAGCGAGGGCGTCTCCACCGAAATGACAAACGAACGCGAGGCGTTCCCGCCGAGCACCCCCTCGGCCGGAGGCCTTGGGCTATAATAAAAAGATGCCATTTACCGGACGGATACCCCAATTCAAACCGGAAGTTAATGTAAACAATTAATCCCGCACAAAAAAGCATTTCGTGACCATTTCATTGTCGGAGGTCTCGCAAACAGTCCCGGTCGTTTCCGTCCGTACCGGTTGGCAGGAATTCATTTGCTTCGAAAGCGGAAACAGATTACTTTGTTTCTCATTACAGGGGAATTGTTACGTTGCTACTTCCGGTGCACGCCCTATCCACTGCATGATCCCCTGCCATGTTCAAATTCCACATCCTTAACCAGGAGGGTTCCCAGATGGAACAAGTATCCGTGTATTCTGAAAAACTCATCACCATGCTGATTGAATTCGGACCCCGGGTGTTATCGGCGGTCCTGTTGCTGATTTTCGGCTTTTGGCTGATCAAAATGTCTGAACGGTTTATGAGCCGGGCTATGGCGCGGAGCAAGATTGAAGTTTCGCTGCAAAAATTTTTCATCAGCCTGTCCGGCGTCCTTTTGAAAATATTGCTCATCATTGTGGTCGCCTCGATGGTGGGCATTGAAACCACCTCTTTCGTTGCTCTTATCGGTGCCGCCGGTCTGGCGGTCGGCCTGGCGCTGCAGGGCAGTCTTGCCAATTTTGCCGGCGGCGTTTTGATTTTGATGTTCAAACCGTTTCGTGTCGGCGACTTCATCGAAGGCGCCGGGAACAAAGGGACGGTGGCGGCGATCCAGGTGTTTCATACGGTACTGATCACCCCGGACAATAAGCGGGTCATTATTCCCAACGGCGAACTTTCGTCCAGCAGCATTACCAATTATTCCGCCGAGCCCACGCGCCGGGTGGACATGGTTTTCGGCATCGGATACGATGATGATCTGCGTAAGGCCAAGACCCTTTTGCACCGCATCGTTGATGAAGATGAACGTATCCTCAAAGAGCCCGAGCCGACTATCGCGGTGTCTGAGCTGGCGGACAGTTCGGTCAATTTCGTGGTTCGAGTATGGTGCCAGAGCCAGGATTATTGGGCGATCTTTTTTGATATGCAGGAAAAAGTCAAGCTGGCATTCGATGCCGAAGGCATATCCATTCCCTATCCCCAGCGGGATGTGCATCTGCATACCGTGTCGAAAAATTAGGACCTGCATCACGGACCGTGACGGTGGTGCGCTATTGAAATGAACAGGCCATCGTTCTTTTCCATTCTCCCGGGAAATGGGTGAAAAGCGCCGCCGTTTGGTGAAGTTTCCAAAATGCTGATTGCGGATGCCATCGGCCGCCGGACGAACGGCAGGTGTTCATCCTGTAGCACTTGACCGGTCGCCATTTCTTCAGCATATTTCAGCAAACATCGTTTTTCATTCAGAATGGAGAACATCATGTCGTACATCGGCTATATCGAAGACCGCGAGGCGAACGAGGAGCTAAAAGCTCTTTACCGCAAGTACCGCTCCCCGCACGGGGATGTGGATCATATTCTGAAAATTCACAGTTATCAGCCCCGATCGATGGTCGGGCACTATGAACTGTACAAAACCCTGATGTTCGGCCCTTCCGAATTATCACGGGTTCAGCGCGAAATGATCGCAGTGGTTGTTTCGGCGGAGAACCGCTGCAAGTACTGAATGACCCATCACGGAGCGGGGCTCCGCAGGCTGAACGTACCGGAACGGCTGATTGATCAGTTGGTGATGGATTATACCCGGGCTGATGTATCGCCAAAAGATCGCGCCATGCTGGATTATGCGATCAAGCTCACCCGTACTCCCTGGGCCATCGCCGAAGCGGATATTCGGCAACTCCGTCTGGCGGGATTTTCCAATGCGGCGATTTTGGATATCTGCCAGATCACGGGCTATTTCAATTTTGTGAACCGTCTGGCCGACGGTTTGGGAGTGCAATTGGAACCTTATTGGAAACCCGAAGAAATCAAACAACGATCAACGTGAGGCGATGTATGAAATCACGAGCATTTCTCTGGCTGTTCTGTATCTTGTTTTCGATGGTTTCCCCGGTGGAACGGTCGGCTGGTGCAACCAGTGAATATCAAAAAAAGATCGCCGGAATGCAGGCCTATCCCGGTTTCTTCACGTTCTATTGGGATGCGAAGGCTGGAAAAATCTGGCTGGAAATTTCACGTTTTGATCAGGAGTTTCTGTATATCAACTCTCTGCCAGCGGGGGTCGGCTCCAACGATATCGGCCTGGACCGCGGGCAACTTGGCCGATCGCGTATCGTGAAATTCATCCGCAGCGGTCCACGTGTTCTCTTGATCGAACCCAATTACCGTTACCGCGCCACCACCGACAATCCGTTTGAACTTCGCGCCGTGCAAGAAGCGTTTGCCAGCAGCGTGCTGTGGGGATTCGAGGTGGCCGCCGAAGAAAGCGGCCGGGTGCTGGTGGACGCCACCCAATTTTTCCTCCGCGATGCGCACAATGTCGTGGGACGGCTGAAACAGCGCGGACAGGGCAATTACCGGTTAGAGCCTTCCCGTTGTGCTTTCTATCTGCCGCGCACCAAAAATTTTCCCAAGAACACCGAAATCGAGACCATCCTCACTTTTGTAGGAGAACCCCGCGGCCGTTACATCCGCGAAGTAACCCCCTCGCCCGAGGCGGTAACCGTGCGGCAGCACCACTCGTTCGTCATGCTTCCTGATGATGGTTACCAGCCGCGTGCTTTTGACCCGCGGGCCGGCTTTTTCAGTATCAGCTTCGCCGATTATGCCGCCCCGCTGGGAGAGCCCATGCAAAAGCGGTGGATTGCCCGCCACCGGCTCAAAAAGAAAGACCCAACCGCCGCCGTGAGCGAACCCGTGGAGCCCATTATTTATTACATCGATCCCGGAACTCCGGAACCGATCCGTTCCGCATTGATGGAAGGGGCAAGCTGGTGGAACCAGGCGTTTGAAGCCGCTGGCTACAAAAACGCTTTCCGCGTGGAACTGCTGCCGGAAGACGCTGATCCGATGGATGTGCGTTACAATGTGATTCAATGGGTGCACCGTTCCACTCGTGGATGGTCTTACGGCGCTTCGGTGCGGGATCCGCGAACCGGTGAAATTATCAAAGGGCACGTCACATTGGGCTCTTTGCGTGTGCGTCAGGATTACTTGATTGCCGAGGGTTTGCTGGCGCCGTATGAAACCGGGAAGCCGGTATCTCCCCGGATGCGTGAGATGGCGCTGGCACGGATCCGGCAGCTCGCTGCCCATGAAGTGGGCCACACACTCGGTCTGGCTCATAATTTCGCCGCCAGCGTGAATAACCGCGCTTCGGTCATGGATTATCCGCATCCGCTCATCAAACTGGATGCTCAGGGCAACATCGATCTTTCCGAGGCATACGATGTGGGCATCGGTGAATGGGACAAGGTGGCCATTGCGTATGGGTATCAGGATTTTCCGTCCGGCACGGACGAAAACCAGGCGCTGAATGCCATCCTCGAAAAAGCCATCCGCAAGGGGCACCTGTTCATTACCGATCAGGATGCCCGGCCTGCCGGAGGCGCTCACCCGCTGGCGCATCTGTGGGATAACGGCACCAATGCTGTGGATGAACTGGGCCGGCTTCTCGACATCCGCCGAAAAGTGCTCGAACAGTTCGGAGAAAAAAACATCCAGCCCGGTGCGCCGTACGCCACCCTGGAAGAGGTGTTGGTGCCCATGTACTTGCTGCACCGGTATCAGATTGAGGCGGCGGCAAAAGTGTTGGGGGGATTGGACTACACGTATGCCTTGCGCGGCGGGCCGCAAAAAATTCTCGACGCCATTCCGGCCAAAGAGCAGCGACGGGCGCTGGAGATGCTGCTGCGGACATTGCAGCCGGACGAACTGAAACTGTCTGAAACGCTCCTGAATCTGATTCCGCCGCGGCCGTACGGCTATCCGCGCAACCGCGAGCTGTTTCGCATCCGGACGTCGCCGGCTTTCGATGCCATATCGCCTGCTGAAACCGCCGCCGACATGACCTTACGGCTGCTGTTCAATCCGGAAAGAGCGGCGCGTCTGGTGCAATTTCACAGCCGAAACGCGAATTACCCCGGATTTGCGGAAGTGGTTGAGGCGATCCTCAAGAAAACCTGGTATGCCAGACCCGGCAAAGGCTATCAGGCGGAAATCCGTCGGGCGGTTAATGCGCTGGTCGTCCGGCATTTGATGGAGCTGGTGAAAAACGAGCGTGCGGCCTACCAGGTTCGGGCCATCGCATTTCAAAAACTCGGCGAACTGCAGAGATGGCTGCAAGACCGCATTCGGCCGGAAAGCCGAGATCCGCAGCAGGCGCATTATCAGTTTACCCTCTGGTTGCTGGAACAGTTCCGCCGCAATCCGGATCACCTCCCGGCGGCGCAGCCTTTGACTCCGCCGGACGGCCCGCCTATCGGCGCGACGAATGATTGGGACCTATTTTGCCGGACGGCGACGGGCCTGTGGATGCCGTAAGTTGAAACGCCGGGGCTATGCACCCGGCGTTTTGATTTTAGCGCTACGGAACGGTCAGGCGGGATCGGTGAGATTGCACGGTTTGTTGCCGGCATTCTTTATCAGCGATGCACGATCGCGAAGATGCAAGACTTTCGCTTTTCATAAGTCAGGTTTGTTTATCTTTTCGCACTCTGTACATCTACGTGAAAAAACAAAAGCGAACATGGATGACACCGATGACGCGGATGATAACGGATAAAAATTGTGTAGAAGACAACCATCGTCAAAAAATGCTGCTGTTTTTGGTTCAAATCGTTCAATTTTTGATGTCGTTTCTATCGTATCCCTCCGCGTTCGATCCGTGTTTATCCGTCGCTGATAAAAAACGCCGCCGCATCATTCCGTTGTGAACGAGGATGAGCCATATCATATAAAGAAAAAAATCTCTGCGTTCTCCGCGATCGCGGCGGTTGGTCTCTGGATTTAAATTCCTCACCAACAGCCATCCGTGATTCTTCCGCAAGCATTGATTGGTAGTAGGTTTACAAATCAATGCCCTCTCCCGAAAAAACACAAGCTGGAAGCTTGTGCTACAAAATATCCGCGTTTCATCCGCGTAAATCCGTGGCTGATTAAAAATGCCGTGGCATGCCTTTATGAACAACGATGCGCCATTGCATCAAAGAAAAAACCTCTGCGCCCTCTGCGCCTCGGCGAGAGAATAAAATCAATTGTCGTTTTGCCTCCATATGAGATTGCTTCGCTGCGCTCGCAATGACGCAACCGGATGAACGCCGGATGCCGAATCGGGACGGCGTAAATGAGAAGCATTTCGCTCATAAGTACCCTGCAAAAATTCACGGCACGTTTGCCAATCCGTGCGTTTTGCCGCAATCACAAGCCGGAAGCTGGTGCGTACGCAAGATATTCCTCAGACCCGGAATAC
>WFVT01000051.1 GCA_015491485.1 Candidatus Zhuqueibacterota bacterium | reverse complement strand
CGACCAATGTTTCCCGGGAACGAATCCGACGCTTTCCGCTCGACGACTTGCTGATCTATTCCGCACCGGCGACGTGGTTGCGACGAATGCTGTTCCCCAAGGCCCTGCGCAACCGAATCCGTAGCCGCTTGACCATGCGCAAGCGGCCGCAGCTCCCGGAATCGCTTCGGACAAGTGTCGAGGCCGTTTTCGACGAGGATCTTGAAACGCTGGGCAAATGGCTGGGCGTGGAACTGAATTGCCAGAACTTTTCGGAAGTGACCCGGGACGCTGGCCTTGAGTGGCGAGTCTGAGTGGTCAGAGTTGCGGTTGGACGTTTGGAATCACTCGTGTTGTTGCTCGCTGCTTTCCCGGTTTTCCGTATCGGCGATATTATATGATGAAGGTTTATCAGCCGGTTTTCCCGAGGATTTTTCCGCGCTTGTTTTTATACGGTTCCCCCCGCCGTAACGGATGGCTCGAGCCGGCACGCCAATCGCCGTGGCATCTGCCGGAACATCGTTGATGACCAGGGAATTGGCGGCAATGCGGGCGCGGTCGCCGATTTTTACCGGGCCGAGTATCTTTGCCCCTGCGCCAATGTAGACATCGTCTCCGATGACCGGCGCTCCCTTCCGATCGGGATTGGTCCCGATTGTAACATCCTGCTGGATACCGCATCGGTCGCCGATCACGGCCTTCGGATGAACGCTGATATTTCCTGAATGGACGAGATGCAGATCCCGGCCAATACGGGCTTCGCAGTGGAGGCGGATACCGCTGGTGATGAGAATCAGGAAGGCGTTGAGTCCATAGAGCTTCATCAGGAAGTAGCGCAGGAACCGGTTGGGCACGCAGCGTGCCCAGGCTCCATACCGGTAGTTGAGCACGGCCCACAGGGCCGGATTGAGAATGGATGATTCATGCCGGTGGTAGATCCGGCGGATTTCATCAAACCGTTTTCCCATCGTCACGCTCAATTGGCCTGCTCGCCTGCGTCAGACGATTGGGAGGGGGTTGACAGGTTGTGGAGAAAGGCCAGAAAACCTCTGGCTACATATCGCTGGCCATTGGCATTGAGGTGACTGCCGTCACGGGTATAGGCAGGAACCAGGCCATAAATTGTCTGTCCGCTTTCGCTGCGCTTTTCACGCATCCCGTCGGGGTGGGTGGATTCATACCGGGCGATGTCGAAAATCCGGTTTGCCGGATAACGATCGCGGATCCGCTGGCTGAAGGCCTCGCGCTTGGCGTTGGTGACATCGACCCAGACGGACATGCCCAACAGGCGCTTGACGCGGGCCTTGAGAGTGTGGGGAAACGCCATCAGCGGGACGGTCATGTGCGTGAAGGTGATGTGAGGATAGCGTTTTTCGAGCGAATCGATCGCCGCGGTGTATTGCCGGAACAAGCCGTCCACATCGGTATCGGTATCGAAGTCTATGAAACAGAACTTCATGACCGCGACATCGGGGCGCCCGTTCTCCGGAAACATGGCCAATTGTTCGGCAAAGCTCCGGATCTTCGTTTCCGGAAACCGGTTCTTTCCTCCATAGGCATGAATGATGCCATTGCCACTGAATCCGGCGGACAATCCGGAGGCATCCCGTTGTTCCAGCGGAATGTCAATGCCGGCGTCCCGGGCCAGCAGGTCAACGCCATCCATCAGATTCTTGCCGACCGACTGGTGCATGAAGAAAATCCGGTGTTGCCGTAATGGTGCGAAATCGCTGGCAGTGGGTTTTGGCATGGTGATCGTCGTTGATGAACTCTGTTGATTGGTGTCACCTTCGCCCTGACAGCCCTGCAAGGCGAGGGCGATCAGGATCAGCAACGGCAAGGCCCATCGGGAAGTCAGATGAGTCGAGCGGTTTGCAAGGAATGTTCGGGACATGGGCATGGGTTCGGGGGATGATGGAATAGGTGTCTGATGCGCGGCGGCATCTAATCGAACGCTCGATGGTTTCACCGAAGCGAGGGCGTCGCCAATAGCACATTGGTCATATTGTTCCGCACGCCTGTCTGAACAGTGGCAATCTCAGTGCCTTTCATAGGTGCCCATGAGTTCCGCCTGTTCGAGCACATGGTTGGCCATCGCGGCCTGCAGGGCGGCCTTGGTGGGGGTGCCCAGGTCGGGCAGGACGGTATCGAGGGCATAGAGCCGGAAGAAATAGCGGTGGCGGCCGATGGGTGGGCAGGGGCCGCCGTAGCCGGTGCGGTTCCAGCTATTGAGGCCCTCGAGGGTGCCGGGCGGGAGGTTGGCGGGGGAGACGGCTTCGGGGAGGCCGGTGCTGTCGGGT
>WFVT01000050.1 GCA_015491485.1 Candidatus Zhuqueibacterota bacterium | reverse complement strand
TCTCTGAGACTCCGGAAGCGGCGTTGCAGGTCGGGCGCCGCCACGGCAGCCCGGTGATCCTCACCATTCACGCCAGGCAAATGCACCAGTGCGGCCATGGATTTTACCATCCGGCCGGGGGCATCTGGCTGACGGAGCACGTACCGCCCGAGTTCATCGATTTTCTGCCATCAAAATAGATCGCGCAGAGGCCGAACGAATCACAGACAGGACTCGTATGCTATAGAGTGAACCGTGCAAGGGGATACCATAACGAAAGGATGCAATCATGTTGATACTCCCCGCAAAATTGATGCTGTTGGCCCTGCGCGATGATAAGGGCTCGGTTCTGTTTTCCACCTCCACGGCGCTGCCGTTAATCTAACGCGAGGCGTCCCCGCCGAGCGCCCCACCCTCGGCCAGAGAACTCGGGCTCGTTAAAAATGATTCGGCTGGCGGCACCGGGTCGGCTGGGAATTCTTTTACCAGTTGCCTGCGGGTTAGTATGAAACATTTGGGATTTTGGGAGCTGTCGGTCAGTATGAGATGTGGAGCAGCGTGGAAACCTGGTGACAGCTTCAAAGTCTTTGCAAACTGCAGAAGCATGAGTTGTTATTCCCAGGATGCCCTTCACCAGGAGGATACCTCGGCGGAACAGCCCGGGATCTTTTAAATAGGTAAAAAAATTTTCCCAAAGAAGCAAATCGATCTTCCAGACGTTTTCCTTGAACAGGCTGTTGATCAATGTGCTCTTGCCGGTTTGTCGCGGGCAAAAAGAAAAAACGAATTCTTCTCCGGTAATTTGATAATTCGATGTAACATCATGCAGGAATGCACGCTATTTATGTAACAAAGTAAAGAAAAAGTTGTTGTCTCTCATGGTTTAAAAATCATGAAGGAAGATTCTATGAAACTGACGCAGGAACCACGGCTTCAAACGGAACGACTCATTTTGCGGCCGTTTCATCCCTCGGATGCGCCCCGGCTGGCGGAAATCCTGAGTCAAAAAGAAATCGCCAACAACAATTTGCTGTTTCCGTATCCGTACGAACAGGGCTTTGCCGAGCGATGGATTCGCCGCAATAAGGAAAAATTCAAGAACGGGGAAAGGGTGGATTTCGCCATTGTTTTGAAAGACGGGCACAGGTTGGTCGGTTCGGTTTGCCTGAACCTGGTTCCTCAACATCACAATGCCGAACTCGGCATCTGGATTGACACGGCCTACCATGGAAAGGGAATTGCCCAAGAGGCGTGCCGTGCTGTGATCGCCTTCGGTTTTCGCAGTCTGGCGCTGAACAAAATCTTTGCGATGATGTTCCGGCACAATCAGGCCGTGCAGCGATTGATGCAACGTCTCGGCATGCGTTATGAGGGCTGCCGCCGCCAGCACCTCAAAAAAGGCGATTCATTTATGGATATTGTGGACTACGGCATTCTGAAAGAAGAATATGAAAATCAAACGGCAAGCAATCCGTGAATCAAAAGCCCCTCAGAATCCGTGGTAGGCTCGAGCGGGGAAGTGCCACGCCCCTGCTCTTCTTCCTCCCTCCCCTGCATCATCATCTGGATTAAAACTTTTTGCGGCCCGGTGGCGTCTAATCAACGAAGCCGCAACCGAATTCAATCCATGTGCCGGAAAACGCTTTTATGACCGACGATCAACTGATTGAACAATTTCTGGCGGGGAATTTGCAAGCCTTCAACCTGCTGGTCTGGCGGTGGCAAAAACCGATTTACAATTTTGCCCTGCGATTTCTGGGCAACGCCGAAGATGCTCATGAGGTGACTCAAAAGACCTTTATCAAAGCCTATAAAAAATTGCACACACTCAAAGACCGGCATAAATTCAACACCTGGCTGCATCAAATTGCACTTAATTTATGTCGGGATGAAAACAAGCGCCGGCGGAGGCGGACCTTTATTTCTCTGGATCAAATCGAACCGAAATGGCAGTCCCGCCTGGAGAAGAAGACGTTGCCGGGGGTTGAAGGAGCAACGGTGGAAAAGGCTTTGCAGCAAATGGAATTGCAACAGATACTTCAACAGGCGCTGGAGCGCATCCCTGAAGAACAGCGTACCGTCGTGATTCTAAAAGAGCTTCAGGGGATGAAATTTACTGAAATTGCGGAACTTTTGGGGATTTCCGTGAATACGGTAAAGTCGCGTATGTATTATGGACTGAATGCGCTCCGCAAGATTTTGAATCAATGGAATATCGACAGGGAGGCGATCTACGATGACCTGTGAACAGGCTCGATCCCGTTTCATGGATTTTCTTTATGAAGAAATCGACGCGGCGACGCGGCAAAGCCTGGAGGCTCATTTGCAAACTTGCTCCGAGTGTCGCCAGGAGTGGGAGGGCTTGCGGGAAACCCGAGCCTTGTTGCAAAAGCTACCGCAGCTCGAGCCGGAATCCCGGCTGGCTTTCACCGCTCCGCCCCGGCGCAGCCTGGCGGAGTGGTGGCGCGATGCCCGAAATTTGTTGCCCCAATCTGGCTGGGCGCGCGCGGCTTTCGGAACGGTCGCGGCGCTGTTGATGGCCATCGTGGCCGCCTCAATCGTCAACCTGCATATCATTTATGATCACGGCAGGTTCGAGATGAGGGCGCATCTTTTTCAGTCTCCCGCCCCGGTACCGACTCCCGAATTGCAGGAGCAGCTTTTGACCCGGCTGCGCCGTGAAATGTCGGACTATATTGCCGAAATCCACGCTGCCGAACGCGCCGCGCAGGAAGAAAAACTCGACCGCATATTAACAGCATTTGCCCGGGATATCGAGCGGTTGGAACAGCAACGCGAAAATGATTTGATGCTCATCGGCCAGGAACTGGATGCCATTCACCGCGTGACCCATCTCCAGTTTGGAGAGACCAACCAGATGTTGCAACAGCTCGTGCAGCAAATCAGTTTTCAAGAACGCTGATTGAACGGAGGTTTTTTCATGAAACGCTGGATACTGATTTTTAGCATTCTGCTTGCAGGGGCGGGGCATTTTGCGCTACCGGCCAATCTATTCTCCCAACAAAAGGGGGAACGCGCGGGTCTTTCACGCATGGAACGGGACCTGGATATCATGGAAAGCGTGCTGGACAAATTGTTCGAGTCCGAACCCGGTTCCGGGTTCAGCCACACCCGCACACGCGGCATCTATCTGCCCGGACTCGGCGCCGTCTTTCAGGTGGCCAGCCGGGAAATCCCCATACGCTCTATCGAAATCAACAAACGGTCGAAAACCGTTATTATCCATACCCGTGAACCCGAAGGAACAGAGCCTGATTCTACCACCGGTGAAGCTCGGCTCCAGAACGCCATGGAGCCGATCATGGAGTTCCTCGGCACCTATGCGGATGCCATGCAGGCTTTGCCGGAAAACGAAAACGTCATCGTTATTGTTCTTCCGGCTGGTTATCGTACCATGGAACACCTGTTTTCCCTGCCCGCCGCCCCAAAATCCGTGCTGGGGTTCGCGGTGCTGGTACGGCGTCAGGATATCGCTCGCTACCGGAAGGGCAATCTGTCTGAACAACAATTCCGGGAAAAAGTCCGGGTGATTCAGCTTGACCCGGAAACCCAGCGGCAAACGGACTTACGTATTTTTGCCAATGTTCTGCAAACGGCTTTCAGCGGCTATGAGGCAGGTTCTTTTCGGATTTCGAGAGACGTCGGCTATTTTTATCTGCCGGAATTCGGCGCCATGTATTCATTGGATGCGTTCTATACCGGCGGACGGCGATATAATATTTTCATCAATGCGGACCAATATCGCGAATCACTGAAAATGTATGAAAAACAAATCGCCGAATATATGAAACAAATTAAACAGTATCAGAAGCAGGTGCAAAATTATTTGAAAACCCGGCAGAAAGGCACGGAGCCGCTCCCGGCCCCCCCGGAAGGGGAAGAGCCGACTCCTCCTATTTCTTATGATCCGAGTGTGTGGTTGCAAACCACCCTTGTTGACTCGGTGAAGGCTGCGGAACGGATGCTGGCTTTTCAAAAATTCGAAGATCGCCTGCGCGAATATATGCTAAATTACGGCCGCACGTTACGCATTTTGCAACCGGATCAGTGGCTGGTCATCTCGGTCAGGATCCGTTCTCGGTATGAAGACCTCCCCGAACGGATGGTGCTGCAAATCAAAAAATCCGATCTGGACCGTTATGATAGCCGCCGCCTGTCGAAGGAAGCGGCCCTGAAACGTATTCGCGTGACCTATTATGAGCGGTAATTTTAGGGGGCTGCCGATACCCATCAATTCGACCGGATTCACGTCCGCCGACGGCGGTGGTCTCCAACTTTTGTATTACTTCAGCGCTATCGATTGAACCGGACCCGAAGGCGGGAAGGGCGGATGCTCCGGGAAACCGGCCGCGTTAATACTGTTTCAACTCCCATCGGATCGTCGTGGCTTTCTTGATGCGAATTTCGGCGATACCCACGTTTGCATAATCCCCATCGATACTCAGGGCCCAATATTGCCGTTTGCGTTTGTCCGCTTCAAATCCCGCGATACCGACCACAAACGCCTTTCGCCAGCTCGCGTATTTCATTTGAAACAGCCGGCCCATAACCTCTCGGGCCGGGGTGTTGGGTTCCACCATGACTTTCGCGTGGATCACATTCAGGCTATCCGCCACCACTTCAATCTGCACCGGCACCGGTGGGACCTCCTGCCGATTCTGCAGATGAGCTTCCGGTTGGCTCCATAAGACGAATGAAATGAGCAGGACAAAATAAGACATTGAGCGTTCCTCTTTAACATTTTTCCGTTCCAGATTGTCCCATAGCCACTCTCGATGGAGACCTCCTTGCAAATAAAAAAAGCAGCTTCACGAAATGTAAAGCTGCTTTCAGGCGGGGCCGACGGGACTTGAACCCGCGATCTCCGGCTTGACAGGCCGGCGTGTTAACCGGACTACACCACGGCCCCAGTAATGCCAATATAGGAAATTATCCATAAAAGAGCAATCTTCTTTTCCGAAAATCGGATGGGCGATAGTGGATTCGAACCACTGACCTCTTGC
>WFVT01000049.1 GCA_015491485.1 Candidatus Zhuqueibacterota bacterium | reverse complement strand
GTGTATAATGAGATAGGCCGCACGTCAGAACGGCTGCGGAATGGTTTGTTGACGCCATCAGCTTTTCGTATTTGCTGCAATCAGGCACTTTCAAAGGGGCTATATTGTAGCTTACGCCAACGTATGCTGGAAAATACATCGGCGTATGCCATGATGCAAGCCATCAAGAAATATTAATAAAAATTAATATGCAATTCGGTGCACAGGTGCATGCAATTTCCTGCCTTTTTCTTACTTTTTTAAAGAAATAAAAAAAGAATTTTTAACAGTTTACAGACTTATTTATAAAAAGGTTAGGTTCAACAAAAAAAATACTTATATCGATATGGCACACCGTTTGTAAGACATATCGGACGTCATTCTTTTAAATCTTATGTCTAATTCTAATCAAGGAGGCTTTTTATGAATTTGAATTTCTTAAAGCCCTTTAAGAAGTTTGGTTCAGCCGGACAAGCGCTGATCCTGGCGCTGGTCTTAAGCATTGCTTTGCCCGCGGCTGCCTTTTCCATCGAGATCAAAGGTACGGTCGTTGATGAAGCCACGGGAGAGCCCCTCGCCGGAGCCAATGTTCTTATCAAGGGGACGACCATTGGTGCCGCGACGAACGCAGACGGCCAATTTACGATTCGCTATAACCCGACCGGTAATTATACGCTTGTCGTCTCTTTTATTGGCTACAAAACCTTTGAAAAAGAGTTTTCCCCATCTGATGACGTCTCGAATTTACAAATCAAACTGAAGGAAGACGTGTTTCAGATGGAATCGATCGTGGTGACCGGTATCGCCAACGTGCGTTCCAAAAGCCGCTCTGAGGTGGCGGTGGCGCGCGTATCGGCAAAAGACCTCACCGAAATGAACAATTACACCAGTATCGATCAGCTCATCACCTCCAAAATGGCGGGGGTTCAGTTGCGTTCCTCCTCCGGGAACGTGGGCTCTGGTTTCCGGTTTTTCATCCGTTCCGGCGGTGGCTTGAACGGCAACGGCCAACCGGTGATTTACATCGACGGTGTCCGGGTGGACAATTCGCAGTTGCGCCCGTTTTTTACCGGTGGTCAGGGATTGAGCACACTGGCCGACCTGAACCCAGAAGAAATTGAAAGTATCGAAGTTCTGAAGGGACCGGCTGCCGCGGCTTCTTATGGCACCGACGGTTCCAACGGTGTCGTGCTGATTAAGACCAAACGCGGGGATTACAAGCCCGGAGCTCGCGGTGGCATGTCGATCAATTATAAATTCACCAGTGGCGTCAATCAACAATCTTACGTTTACAAAAAAGAAGATTTTGTGAGTGCAGATGATGCCAACGCCGTATTCCGCGATGGTCCCATTGCGCAGCATGACTTCAACATTTCCGGCGGTAATCAGTTTTTGAAATATTTTGCATCGTACCAAAACCGAGCCGAAGAAGGCATCGTGCTGAACAACCGCCAGGTGCGTGACAACCTGCGCGCCAATATCGATGTGTTCCCTTCGGATAAATTCAACTTCACCATTACGGCAGGTTTTACCAACTCGCAGTCGGAAGTCCCGCAGAACGATAACAACACGCGCGGTTGGCTCGGCAACACCCTGCTGTTTGCGCGTTCGTACCGTTTTACTGACAGCCTCTCGATTGCCAATCTGAAAAATGATACGCAATCGCGTCGTTTTGTGGGCTCATTCCAGGCCACCTGGAATCCGATCAAAGACCTTCAAGCCAAGTTCAGTATCGGTATCGATAACAACGACTTACGCTGGGATGAAACCCTCCGCGCCGACCTGTTCTATAACGGTGTGACCAATGGCCGCCGTCAGATCTGGACGCGGAATAACAAACAGATCACGGTTGACTTGAACGTCCGGTACAATTATCAAATCGCCGGCAAAATTCAAGCCACGTCCATCGTCGGTACTCAGCTCTTTAATCGCAAAAACGTTTCCGCCTTTGCTGCGGCACAAAACTTCAGCACGCCGCTGATCATGGAAATCGGCGCCGGTGCGGATTTCCTCGCCAAAGGCGAAGCCAAATCGCATATCCGCCAGGCCGGTGTGTTTACCACCAACCAGTTCTCCTTGGATGATAAGTTTTTTATGACACTCGGTTTGCGTAATGACTTTGCCAGCTCCATCGGTGAAGACGCACCGGATATCTTCTATCCGCAGGCCAGTTTTGCCGTTCGCATGGACAAGTTCAACTGGTTCCCCAATGCCTTCAACCTTTTTAAACTGCGTGCCGCTTACGGTGAAACCGGTATTTTGCCTGATCTGATTGATGCGGTGCCGTTGTTGTGGACTGCAGAAACCGGCGCTTACGGCGCAGGTGCGGTGCTGAGTGCGATCGGTAATTCCAAAATCAAGCCGGAACGCGTCAAAGAGCTCGAAATCGGTCTGGATGCCGAATTAAACAACTACGCTTTTGAGTTGACCTATTACATCCAGAATGCCCGCGAGTCGATTATCGATTTCCGCAATCCGCCTTCAACCGGTAAAATCGCCTCTGCCGTGCCGTTCAACATCGGCCAGATCAAAGGCTCCGGTTTTGAAGCGTTGATTCAAGGAACGCCGATCCGTACCCGGATCTTCCAGCTCGATTTCACCTTGAACAGCTCGTGGCAGACCAACAAAGTGATCGATCTCGGTGGTGCACAGCCGATTTTCGATCCGTTTGACGTGAACGTGACCAAAGAAGGTCTGCGCAATCACGAATTCTATCAGCGTGATGTCATTGGTGCGAAATTCAACGAGGATGGCACCTACGCCGGACCGGAACTGACCGAAGAGCGTGTGCCTCTTGGCAATCCGATCCCGAGCCACACTGGATCGTTTACCCTGAATATGCGCTTCTTCCGTAACTTCAATGTGTATGTGTTGACCGACTGGGCAACCGGATTTTATCTGTACAACAACACCAAACGGTTCGCCGTTCGCTTTGGCAACAATCCGGAATATAACCGCTTGCGCTACCAGCTCGGCTTGACCAGCAGGGCGCCCGAAGGCGAAGAAAACCTGCAACAGCTCACGCCGGGCACTCCTGAATACAAAGAAGCCGCCGTGCGCTTCGCCAACCTGGACGGCAACGTGAAGAGCAATTTCATCGAGCCGGCGGACTTCCTGAAACTCCGTGAAATCAGCATCAATTACAATCTCCGTGATCTGCTGCGCCGCTGGAATGTTTCCAACATGGTCAAATCCATGGTCATTGGTATCAGCGGCCGGAACCTGTTTACCTCCACCAAATATTCAGGT
>WFVT01000048.1 GCA_015491485.1 Candidatus Zhuqueibacterota bacterium | reverse complement strand
GCCGCCGAGCGCGAACAGGGTCACCAGTTGCGGCATCACCATGAGCTCCTGTTTATGGATCACCATCAGCGGCCAGAGCACCTCGTTCCAGATGCCCATGAAACTGATAATGCCCACGGTGATGATGGCCGGAATGGACAGCGGCCAGAAAATGCGAAAAACAATGCCCAGATCGCTGCAGCCGTCGATGCGCGCGGCGTCGATCAAATCCTGCGGGATGCTTTTGAAAAACTGCCGGAACAGCAGGATCGCAAAACTGCTCATCATGAAAGGCACGATCAGGGCCAGATAGGTATCAGCCCAGCCCAGCTTCACCACCAGCAGGTACAGCGGGATCAGCGTCAACTGAAACGGCAGCACCATGGTGAAAATGACCAAATTGGAAATGGCTTCCCGGCCGCGGAAGTGCAACCGCGACAGCGCATAGCCCACCAGCGAACAGAACAGAATGACGCTCACCACCACGCTCAGGGAGACCAGCAGGCTGTTGCCAAACGCGCGCAGGATGGGAATTTTGGTGAACACCGTCGCGTAGTTTTGCAGCGTCCAGGTTTTCGGCCACAGGCCAAAGCCGCCGATTTCCTCCTCAGGCCGCAGGGTGACCGAAATCATCCATAAAAACGGATAGACGAAAATCAAGGTGGCCAAAACCAGGACCGTGTAGCGCCAGAACGATTTCATCTCAGTAGCCCACCTCCTGTTCGATGAGTTTGCGCTGGATGAGCACCACCAGCATCACCAGCATGGCGAAGGCGAACCCCAGGGTGGCGGCATAGCCCATGTGATAAAAGAAGAATCCTTGCTTGTAAATGTACAACAGCGCCGACAGCGTACGATTGAGCGGACCACCGCCGGTCATGATATACGGCTCGATGAACAGCGAAAAGCCACCGATGGTCGAAAGGATGACCACCAGATACACCGTCGGATTGATCATCGGCAGGGTGATGTTCCAGAATTTCTGCCAGCCGCTGGCGCCTTCGATGTCCGCCGCTTCGTACAAATGGTGCGGCACGCCCTGCAGCCCAACCAGAAACAGCACGATGTACAGGCCGACGTTCTTCCAGGTGGCCACCAGCGCGATGCTGGGCATGGCCAGCCGGTGGTCGATGAGCCAGCCGATTTTTGGCAGCCCGATGGATACCAGAAATTGGTTGATCAGGCCGCTGTCGTAGGCCATGAGCTTGTCCCACAAAATCGAGATCACCACGCCGCTGACAATCACCGGCAGGAAAAACGCCGCCCGGAAAAAGCTGCGCAGCGCGATGCGCTGGTTCAATTGCACGGCGAGAAACAGCGCCACCACAATCTGCAGCGGGATGTGCAAAAACAGGAACACGGCCGTGTTCCACAACGCCTGCCAGAACAGCCGGTCGTGAATCAGCCTGTAAACATTCTTCAGCCCGACCCACTCCATCGGCGAAATGATGTCCCAGCGGTGAAAAATTAACACAAAGGAAAACACCAGCGGGAAGCCGATGAACACCGAGAAATGCAGCAGATACGGTGCGATCAGAAAATAGGCCGAACGGTTCTGTTTCATGGGTCTCGGGCTTTTTATCCAGGGGATATCAATTCATGGCCACGGATTTGCATCGGTATGCCGCGGCCCTGCGCTGCGCCTGCCGAAATCAACTGCGGGTCGGTCCTCAAACGTCATTGGATCGCTCCTCAATTCGGCCATGGCGGCGCCACCAGGGTGACGATCCGGCCCGGGCGGACGGCCATCATGGGCAACCCCGTGATATCCAATTTTTCGAGAAGCGGTCGGTTGATCCACACATCGGTTTCGTCGCGCAACCGCTGCAGCGGCTCCGGAAACACCACTCGCCAACGGGGACCGCCGGCCGCCTCCGGGAAAAGGCGCAAATGGTGCCGGTCGGCATACAAACGCGACAGGTAATAATCCCGCCACAGGCGCACATCAAATTGCACCGCCGGACGCCGATCCAGGCCGCGGCGCAGCGCTTCCCGGGCCAGCAGCTCGTCGCGGGCGATGAGCTTCAAATCGGCCATGAGCTGTTTGCGCATGGCCCGCGGTGAACGCGTATCGAACGGCATGTTGCGGATACGCAATGCGCGGATCATGTCGCGCAGGCTGAATTCTCCGCCATCGAACGTTATCAGCGGCCGGTCCAGATAGCGGCCGAGGGCCGTTTTCATGCTATCCAGAATCACTTCGCGGTTCGGCGGTGCGCCCGGCCCGATGTCCGGCTCGTCTTTATACGGCAGCATCAGATCCAGCCAGGCCGCCAGCGCATTGAAGGTGTCGTGCTTGAGCACCAGCTTTTTCGCATTCATGAAATCCGCCACAAACCGCGCCGACAGGCTGTCCATTTTCCGGAACCGCATCACCTTGCGGATGCGCCGCATGCGCTGCGCGATTTCGCTCTGCGTCACCAGCGGCTGGTGATACACCTTTCGCACATGGAAAAAGGCATATCCCTGGGAGAATCGGATCAGGGGCGAGATCTCGTCTTCTTGCAGCCGATACAGCCATTGCTCCAGCGCCGGCTCCATATCGCCCCACGACACATCCCGCTCCACGCCACGGCCGTCGTCGCCGCGATCGGCGTCCGGCGGCCGCGATACCTGCGATTGCCAGCGTTGCCGCTCGCGCTGCGCCCGGCTTTTGCTGCGGCTCTGAAAATAGTCAATGACGAACCGGGTTTGCGACCGTTTCAGCGCCTCGGCCACCTCGGCCTCGCTGAGGCTGATCTTGCTTTGCACCTCGTCTTTGTACAGCTCGCGCAGCACCGCGTATTGCCGCACCAGTTCGAGCTGCTCGAGTAAAAACCGGGCACTGTCCATGCGGGCGGCTTCGGCAGCGGCCGCCATGAGTTTTTCCGCCACCAGCAGTTCCAGCAAACCGGCCTTGCCGGATCGGCCGTTCACGCTTTCGAACACCGGCGGCGGCATCAATTCGACGCGATAAAGAAACTCTTTTTGCGTAATGGCCCGGTCGCCCACGCACGCCAGAACCGGCTCCCGTTCCGCGTCGTTTTTCGCGCAGGCGAAGAACAACAATGGCCACAACCATCGCAGCCACCGGGCCGTTTTGCCGATTTGCGGCATCATGGTTCCCAAACCTCCGTTTCAGTGCAAGATCAGCCGCACGCGGGCCGCCGCATCGCGGATGGCCTGTTCCGCCGATTTGACCTGATACACCACGGCGGCCTCATACTCCTGCGAAATGGCATCGAACACCTCCTTCATCACCGGCGCCTGATCCGCGCCGCGCACATAATGCGCCTGTTGGGCAAATTGCACCATCATCGGGTGCCGGCGGAAATAATCCGCGAACAGCGAATCGGTGGTCATGCCCACGCGCCTCGGCAACTGGCTGGTGATTTCCAAAAAACGCCGGTCGTTTTCTCGCGACAGCATGAACTGAATGAACGCCCAGGCATCCTGCGGCCGCTTGCAGGTGGAGAAAATCACGATGTTCTTGGGATCGCCGTAGGTGTAAATGGGACCGTCGGTCTTTTCCGGGACGGGCAGGGGAGAAAAGGCATATTCAAAGCCCTCCGGCTTGAAGCGTTCCAGATGCGAGATGGTCCACGGACCGGTAAAGCGGGTGGCGATGCGTCCCAGCAAAAACAAATCGCCCACGGCGGACGCTTTTTGTTTCGGGAACAGGCCCCGGCGGTACACGTCCTGCAAAAACGTCATCACCAGCACTGCGGCCTCGTTTTCAAACAGCACGCTGTCTCCGCGCACCAGGGTCACGCCGCCGGACGCCGCCAGATACAGGCTGTAAAAATCGAAAAAGCGCTGCCACCAAATGTTGCGGATGTCGGCGATGCCGATCCAGCGCTCGACGCCGTTGCCGGCCTTGAGGCGCAAGCCGGCCTCGATGAACTCGCGGTAGGTGGCCGGCGCGCGATCGTAGCCCAGCTCGTGGAACAGCTTCACGTTGTACACCATCATGATCGGATTGGTCTTCCACGGCACGTGGTGCAGCGAGCCGTCCGGCGATTTCGCCGCCTCGATGGCGTCGGCGCCGCTGCGCTCAATCAGAAAGTCCAGCGCGCCGGGAAAGTCGCTGATGCGCACCACGGCATTGGCGCGGACGTAAAACTGCACATCGCCGGGCCACACATTGGCGTAAATATCCGGTGTAGTACGCGCCGCAATGGACGCCAGAATGACCTCCTCGCTGGACTGTCCTTCGGGCACGGGTTGGTGCACCACCTGCTTATCCGGATGCAGCCGGTTCCATTCGGCCACGACTTCCCGGGCGAATTGCTGTTCGAAAACGTTATTGGCGGACCAGAAAATCAGGGCGTCTTCAGCACGCTCCGGGCTGTGACCGCAGGCGAGAAAAACCAGGCCGGGCAGAATCAAAAATTTCATGACGAAGTTTTGTAAAAACAATCTCATCGGAAAGCGCCCGTTTCTCCGGTTTCCTCCTCGTCAGGTGCCCGAAGTGCATGCATTCATGGATCGGCGTACTTTGCGCCTTTGCCTTGCACAGAATTCAATGGTATTCGTACCGAAAAATCTCCAAATTTTCCACCGTACCCCGAACTCTCCCGACCGGGAGCAGATCGTTCGGCGAGGACGCTTTCATGCCATCCTGCCGGTGGGGAGATCTTCCCGCTCGGAAAATCAATCGGTACCTCACCGGACGAATCGTTCAATTTAAATGCGTCATCATGCGCAAACAACGGTTTTATCACCGGAGCCGCGGCATCCATGATTGACCTCCGGCATGATCCTGAGATCACCCAACGGGCCCGCCGGTATGAAGATGCATGCCCCACCGCGTGTCGTAAAGTGCACTCCTGGAATTAAAACAGAATCCGGACGGCGAAGCGCTGCACATTTTCCAGCCGCCCGAAGTCGGCATACGCATAGTCCAGTTGCAGAGCGACATTGCCCAAGAACCGCGCCACCATGCCGGCACCGAGAGTGAGGCCCTGTTCGCCGTCCCGCAAAAACAGGTCGCGGTAGCCGGCACGCAGGAAAAACAATTCCCGAAATGCGTATTCCATGCCCAGATTCAGCGATTCGGTGTTGTCGGTCGGATTCACTGCGTCCAGCGCCAGGGTGAGCCGGTTGTTTTCGTTCTCGAAGGCTTCCAGGGCCACGCCTACTTGAAAGCTCAGCGGCAGCGGCCAGCGGTCGGTTTTCAAATCGGCAAACACCCGGTCGTTATTGCCGGCTTTTTTGGGATCCACATCGTAAAACACCAGCAGGTCTTCTCCGGCCAATTTCATGTCGGTGCCGAAATTGGACAGGGTTGCACCGATGCGCATGCCTTTGAGTCCGGTGGTAAACAGCGTGCCGATGTCGATGGCGAAACCACTGGCCCGTTCTTTCCAGATTTGCTGGTGCACATATTTGGCATTGAAGCCGATGGAAAACCGGTCGGTCAGGCTGATGCCGTAGGACAACTGCAACGCCAGATCATTGGCGCTGAAGCGCTCTCCGGTGCCGTCCGGCTGTTCCACCGTCCGCACCAGCATATCCGGCATGGTCAAAGTGGTCACGCTCATTCCCAGAGCCCCCAACCGGCCGATGGGCACCACCAGACCGGCATAATTGAAACTCATATCGGCCAGCCACTGGGTGTGCATAATCAGCGTCTCGGGGCGCTCGAGGCGGGCCAGGCCGCCCGGATTCCAGTACAGCGCCGAGGCATCGGAAGCGGTTGCCACAAAAGCGCCGCCCATCCCCACGGCCCGCGCGCCCACCCCGATGGTGAGAAACGGCGCGGCGGTCGTGGCTACTTTGCTCACATTGGCCACGAACTGTGCGGACGCAATGCCCCCGGTCAACCCGATCGCGATAAGGGCCATGCACAGGTTACGAATCATGCCAGCACCTTTCATTGTCGATGCCCTCAAACTTGGCTTTTGAGGATTTCATTTGATTACCGCGAATTTACCGATGTACTCCCCGAGATCACCGGCGTCCACATGGAAAATATACACGCCGTAGGCGATATCCTGTCCATCCTTGCTGGTTAAATCCCAGGACACAGCGCCGTTGGTTTCACTGCCGCGGTGATAAATCGTATCCACCAGATAGCCACGTGTGGTGTAGATGCGGATGGTGCATTCTTTGGGCAAGTTGATAAAAAACAGCCGGCGCTCCCCACGGCCGAACCGAAACGGACTGCGCGGCTCCCACGAGGCCGCCACCACATACGGATTGGGCACCACCGCAATGCGCGACAGGTCGTTTTGCGCTTTCTGCGCATCCAGGCGGGCGCCGCGGGTGGTGAACCGGAAATAATCGCCGGTCCGGAACGGTTTGAGGGTGGCAATGCGAAATATGTCGCCCGGTTTCGGCAACAGGGTTTCCGACTGCAGCGTATCGGTTTCGAAAATGACCCGCCAGGTGGTATTTATTTTGAGGGCATTGTCCGGGTTATCCACAAAAATCAGGATTTGCTCACCGGAATCCGGCGTCAGCGTGGAATCTTTGACGATATCCGCAAACAGAAATTTCGCCGGCTGGTCTTCGGTGACATTCCACACATTAAATTTTGTTTTTACCTTTTTGAATCCGAGCAGGGCTTCCGATTCGCCGATGAGATCGCCGGAGAAATGGATTTCGAAATCCGCCGGGTACGGGATGTTGATATTCAACACCGGATTGGTTTCGCTGGTAAACCGGCGATCGAAACCGACATCCACAATCAGGTTGCTCTTGCCCACCAACCAGCCGGTGCGATTATGATCCAGTTGTACGGTATTGTCGTTGTAAATATTTAACACCATGCCATCGAACAGCGGGGTTTCGACCAGGTCTTCCACCACCATCGTATCCAGCACCAGCCGGTTTTCGGTGACATCGGTAACAGTGAAAAACGCCGCCGGCCCGAGATGAAATTTGCTGGTATCCACAAAATCCACCTGATAGGTATGCCCGTCCTTCACCGCCTCTTCCACCAGGAAGCTGATTTCAATGCTGCCGGTACCCGGCGTGGGATGCTCAATGCCCTCGGCCAGTTCGGGCGGCTGATAGCCCGCCGCCGGCGGATTCGGGGTCACCACCGCGGTATTGATACTGAGTTCAATATTGCCGGAAATATCCTGTTTGATCAAACTCGGCGATTCGCTCGGAGCAATGCCCTCAATGGCTCCAACAACGGTGGTATCCACAAAACCGCGGTCGTACGATACCACCGCATAGTAATAGGTTTGCCCGTTCTGAACATCGGTGTCCACATAGCTGTGGCGCAAACCGGTATCGTCGCCGAGGTTGAATTTGACGCCCTGTACGTCGATGGGGTGCAGCCCTTTGATGCCGTTTTTGAGGTCGAACTGGGCGATTGGTTTGCGGAAAGTGAGCCGGCCGTAAGCATCGGTGATGAGCCGGGCTTCGAGAAATTCCGGCTCGGTGCTGCGGTAGATGCGGTAGCCCTCGAAATCGAATTCCTGCAAAAACGGATCGTACGAACGCTCGGCCGAATCGTCCCAGATGAGCACCACTTTGCCGTCGCCCGGAATGGCCGTCAGCCGCGGCGGATCCGGCGGCTTGGCGAAGCGGTAATCGTTGTTGTAAATTTGCTGCACGGTTTTCTTGGTGCGCGCCAGATCTTCCACATCTTCGCCGAACAGCAGCGCCATGGAGTAGTTCTCGGTCTGCCCGGCGGCCAGCGGAAACGGCCCCGAGGAAAAAAACATGCCCAGATTGGCGGTCACCTGCAGGGCATCCTTCGGCTGCGGCGCTGCGCGGAACACTTCCCAGTTTTGCTTTTCGTTCCACAGTTCGTAGGTGTGCACCGGGAAAATCCGGAAACCGGTCAGACCGATCTGATCGGCTTCGTCTTTATCGGTAGCGTCAAAATTCGGCTCGCCCGGGGTCGGTATGCCGTCGCCCTCCCCTTCGTCCGGGCCGATATAACCGTCATGAAAGGGGCCGATGCCATCCGCGCCGAGATCGTCATTGAGCGGCTCGCCCGGATCCCACTGCCCATTGCCATTGGCGTCCTCGTACGGTTTCCAGTCGCCGTCTTCATCGCCGCTCCAATGGGGACCCGGCTCGCGGTTATAAAATCTGCGGAAAGCATCCAGATCGCTGTATCCCCACGGTGGATCGGTCAAATACACGCCGGGGCCGCTGTTTCGCTGCTCGTCCACGATGCCGTCGCCGTCATTGTCAAACAGATCGGTAAAAATGCCGGGACTTTCCAGGAACGCGAAACCGGCGACGCCCACCGGTGACCAGCGCCCCGGGGTGCCGAAGCCGTCATAGTCCCATGCCCAGGCGATATCCAGCTCCAGGTTATAATCGCCGGTATCATCGGCGCTGTCATCGGTACCGCCCACGCCCCAATCGATATAAAAGGCATAATACGTGCTGTCGTAATGGGTTTTACCCTCATTGGTGATCTGGTACATGGCGAAAATCACATCTTCGGCCAGCACCTGCGTCCACTGAAACAACCGTGCGGCCACTTCGAGTCCCAGCCCGCGGCGGGTGGTGTCCTCGGGATCGGGGAAAAAATCCCACTCTTCGTCGGGATCATCATCAAACACGAAATAGGTTTCCAGGTCGGCGTTTTTGACGCCTTTTCCGAAAAAGCCGTTCCAGAAGCCGTTCCAGTCGGGAGGGCGATCGGGCCAGCTCGCCGGCCAGGTATTGGGATCATCGCTCATGGCCGGAGAGTCCTGTTTGGGATTAAAATAGCCGGGCAGCGGTCCCCAGCCCCACAGCTCATCGTTCGGCCCTTTATCCACAAACTCCCGGTACTGGGTTTCCATGGGATAGATCACATTGCCGTTCCGATCCACCGTGCGCGCCTGCACGATCAGCGCCACGCCGTCCACATACTGCTGCCCCGTGCCCTTCGGCCATTCGCCGGACGGCGAGTCGGGCCAGTGGGCGATCTCGCCCCAATTGATAAATATGGTCCGCACCAGATTACCATCCATGATGCCCTGGCGGCGATTTTTGGGATCCCCCACGTTAGGATCCGGTTTGCGCTGCGCCTGTGCCAGCGGGGTCAAAACCAGGATCAAGCCCAACAGGAAACCAATTTTTCGCACCATGGCGGAACCCATTTTTTTATGAATGGAATTCATCGTATCAAACCCATCAACCTCGATATTGGATGACGCGCATTTTTCACGCCCACACCGCTAAAATGAATAGGAAAAGCCGATTTGCACCTGCCGCGGCGGGCTGAAGAAATCCGGCCGCTTGAAATACATGTCCAGCGGGTTCAATCCGCGGGGACGCAGACCGCCGGTGTACAGCGGCGCCAGGGTATAGCTGGCGCGCCCGGTATCGGTAAACACTTCGAGTTCGTTCAAACGGTCAAACAGATTGAAAACGCGCACGAATCCGGTAATTTTGTGCTTGCCGATGAACAGAGATTTATAAGCATACAGGTCCACATTGTACACCGTAGGCCGTCTGCCGCTGTTTTCCACCGCCGTCTGCACGTTCTGGAATGTGGGCGTGTAAGGCAGCCCCGTGCCCAACCGGGCAATCAGGCTCACCTGTCCCACCTGCTTGTTGCCCAGCGTCACCGTCAGGTTCAATTGATGCCGGCGGTCCCAGTCCAACGGCACGAGCTGCTTCTCGGTTTGTTTCGGCGGATCAGCCTGCTGATCCAGAAATGCAGTGTTCGGATCGGAGGCATTGCCCTTGGCGATCTGAAACGTGTAATCCAGGGTGGCGCCGAAATTTTGCACCATGCGGTGCTCCAGCGCCACGGTGAAGCCCCGTACGTTGCCGTAATCACGGTTGATGTACCGGCCGTACCGGATGCCCTGCAGGGTGGTGCGCACTTCGGTGCCCAGCAGATTGCGGATATCCTTATTGAACACCGTGACATACAGCCCCAGATTATCGGTGAGCTGTTGCTGCAATCCGATTTCGTACATGATGGTCTTTTGCGGTTTCAGCGCCGCGTTGCCCACCGTGTTCAACAAACTTTGTGGCGGCGGCGAAGGCGTGCTCTGCAGCGGAAAAATATCGAACTCGGGATTGGTGTACAGATAGCGGAAATTGGGAATCTGAAAGAAGTGACCATAGCTGACGTGAATCACACCGCGGTCGGTGATCGGATAGGCGATGCCCAGGCGCGGGCTCACCTGGGTGCTGGGATCGGCGCGCCGTTTTGCCGATTCGTCCGGCACCCGGAAATCCACCGGCACGCCGCCGTCCGGATCGAAATAGTCGAACCGCACACCGGCGTTCACCACCATGTAATCCAGCTCGATTTTGTCCTGCACATAGGCGGAAAATTCCACCGGCCGGTGCAGGTAATCGTTGTTGTTGTACGAAGTAATCGGCGGAATGCGATCGGGCAATTCCGGCACCACTTCATATTCATGCAGCCACAGCCGGTGTTTCCGGTATTCCACACCGGTTTTTACCTGATGAATGCGGGTGATCTGGCTGGTGAATTCCGCTTTGAGGATGGCCGTCCGCGTGCTCCGCTTGAAGTGCCACATCTGCTGCCCACCGGAGAGAAAAGCGTTGGCGCCGGTGTCCTGTAACCGGCGGCTGCTCACGTAACGCGGATCGAACGGGTCTTCATATACGAATTGTTTAAACCGGGTATCAAAAAAGGCGCCCTTGAGGGTAATGAAAGCATGAGGACTTAAAACCCGGGTGTAGGTGAAAATATTGTTAATCGCATTCCGGCGGTAGCGGTAATCGCCGTCCGGATTGAGGCGGAACCGGTGATCGTACTGGCGCCAGCGCGAGCGCTGCACAAGGGTTTCCAGCGTCAGCTTGTCCGATGCGGTGACACGGAACGATAATTTAAGCTGGGCGGTGAAACGCATGTTGCTGTTCATGGGTTTCGGTTCCGCCCGTTCAATCAACTCGCGCGCCAGTTCCTCGCTGAACGGGTAGCGCTGCCCGTGGCTTTCGACGATCCACTTTTCCGGCTGGTCTTTGGTGAAGTCGCTCCGGTCTTGCGGCCGGAAAACATCTTTGCCGTAAATATATCCTTCATTATCATAATACCGCGTATTGGCAAAGAAGGTGACCTTTTTCCCGGTCATCGGCACGGGACCGCTCAACGTCAATTCCAGGTTACTGACCGGATTAATCTTATCAATCCCCCAGAAAATATCGGTATTGTTCGAAATATAATCCCCGAAATAGGTCTCGATTTTCCCGCTGTAGGTTTCACCACCTTCTTTGGTGACAATATTGACAACGCCTGACATGGCCTGGCCGTACTCTGCATTGAACGTCCCGCTGATGACCTCCAGTTCTTGGATGCTGCTGTTTTCCACCTGTACGGCATAATCGCCGGAATAGACATCATTGACCGGGATGCCGTCAATCAAATAAGCCACTTCACCGATGCGGCCGCCGCGAAAATGGCCATTCACCACGCCGGCCTGCAGATTCACCACCTCGCTGAAGGTTTCCACCGGCAACGATTCGATGACATCGGAAGAGACGGTTGCCTGAGTAGAGGTCAGGTCTTTTTGCACCAGCGGCCGCGTGGCGACCACCTCCACGGCTTCGCCCAGTTCGAGCACCGTTTCTTGCAGCCGGAAATCCAGGCGCGTCGTTTTGTCAATCGAAACGCGAACCTGAGTGTAAGCCTGCTCGGTGTAACCAATCATCCGGGCACGCACGGTATATACGCCGGGAGGCACGCGCAAAATGGTATAATATCCTTCGGCGTTGCTGGCGGCGCCGAGGGAGGTGCCGTCAATGAAAACATTCGCCCCCGGCAGCGGTTCTCCGGTTTTGGCGTCCACCACCCGTCCTGCGATCTTACCGGTTGTGCCTGCGAAGGCCAGATGTCCCATTAGCAGGCCCGCAACAATCATGTATATTGGGATTGCCAGCACGTTTTGAAATCGCATAGGCATACCCTGTTTTGGGCGGTTTTCCATTCGAATTTGCTCTAACTGCCGAACCCGAGGGTTCCGGCCGGATGAGTCTCCGGCCGGAATCTCAGGTCGCCAAGCAAAGGACGGCTCTGTCCTGATCGAGGCTGCCAACCTACTTGGAGAGGACCATGCGTTTGGTAATGGTTAAACCGTTGGTGCGCAGGCGGTAGAAATAGACGCCGCTCGGAACCAGAGCACCCTGTTCATTCGTGCCGTTCCAGTACACATCGTGGGTGCCCGCGGTTTTGTATCCCCTGACCAGCGTCTTCACCGGCTGACCGAGCACGTTGAAAATGGTGATCTCCACATCGCCGGATTTTTGCAGCGTGTAACGAATCGTGGTTCCGGGATTGAACGGATTGGGGAAATTTTGTATCAGATCATAAGCGTCCGGCAACTGTCCGGTGAAGACCGGCGCGCCTTCGTCCTCGATGCCGGTGACCACTGCGGTGACTTCGCGAACGCTGAAGTCATCGAACCAGGCTTTGCCCGTCGGGAAGCTGGTGAACCGCGCCCGCAGGGATACACCGTCGGCGTCTTCCGGCGATTTGTAAATGACCGCGTACTGGGTCCAATCGCTGGCGCTGTCCTGCTGCGAAATGTAGAAGAACAGGTCTCCGGGGGTTAGCGACCACTGCTTCTTGATCGGATCCCGGTGGAAGAAAAACGTCCAGCCGATGCGATTGTTGTCGCGCACCGGAGTGACGTTGGACGGCAGGAATTTGGGATCCGTATTGACGCTGTCCCACTTTACCCAGCCGGATACTTTATACCAGGTGTTGGGTTTCGCCGGCCACGGCTCGGAATACCACACCAGCTCGTCGGCGTCGTTGTCGAAATCCTGCAGCAGCACCGAATACTTGCCCGTGTGCGCCGTCTCATCCGTGATGAAAAACTGACCCTTGTCCGGACCCGCCGTCCAGTACAACCAGCCCACCGGCGTCTCCGCATCACTGTTGAACGGCCACATGCTCCACGGATCACTCCCCGCACC
Organism: Candidatus Zhuqueibacterota bacterium; assembly: GCA_015491485.1. Taxonomy (GTDB): domain Bacteria; phylum Zhuqueibacterota; class Zhuqueibacteria; order Zhuqueibacterales; family Geothermadaptataceae; genus Hydrothermovivens. The sequence goes on along the minus strand of WFVT01000048.1, from coordinate 1,840 downwards.
AATGTCATCAAACCACACCGTCCCCGTCGCATCCTTGCCCATATAAGCCGTAATCACCACACTGTCCGGATCATCTCCAGCAGGAATCAACAAACCACCCGTGTACTTCGTCCAACTCGTGCTCGATACCGTCTGATCCACCGATATAAACTGCTCCCCCAACAACGTCCCACCAGCAAAAAACTCATACCTCACGCCGATCTTCCCATCATCCGTCGAAGGATCCGTGTTCACCCCCTCCGTCTTCGCCCAAAAACTCAAATTGTACAAACGATCCGCTGCCGCATTGTTCCAGTACAAATCCGCATTGTTCACACTCACCCAGCCAACCGGATTCGTCGTCGCAGACGGCTTCACCACCTTGAAACTTCGATACCAGCTATGCGACGTGTCGTCCGCCCAAATCAGCTGCGCTCCGCCTTCCCCGTCGTTCCATTTGTTCCAAAAATTCGGCTCCATCACCTCGATGCTGGGATTGACAATGAGGTTGCCGTCTTGCGCCCAAATAGGCATAATGCCGAGTAAGAAAAATGCGCCGATAAACAGCCGCCATCGAACAGAAAACGCCTTTTTTAACATGAACGCACCCTCCTGCTAATGGTTAGTATGACCACTGGGAATAGGTAAGGAAGCAAGGAAATGCGTTTTCACCTCCTTTCGGTTCGCTTCTGAACACCAGAGGCAAATGATGGGCTTCAGCCGCTGCTTTCGCGAATAACAAGGCGAGTGGGGATCAGAATTTTGTGGCATCGTTTGCGCTTTGCCTCAGCCAATTCCACAACGCACCGCAAGGCAACAGCCCCCAACTCCACTTTATCCACATGCACCGTGGTCAGCGGCGGTGTAACCAGCGCCGCCGCCTCCGTATCGTCAAAACCGACCACCGCCACCTCATCGGGGATACGCACGCCGCGTTCCCGCAAAATGCGCATGGCACCGATCGCCATGGCATCATTTCCGGCAAAAACCGCGGTGAACGGCACCTGGCGGTCCAGCAGTTGACGCATCCCGGCCTCTCCATCATCGAAGCCGGTATCCGGCAGATCAGCAACGACCAGGGATTCGTCCACATCAATACCATGCTCGGCAAGCGCCAAACGGTAACCTTGCAGGCGCTCCTTGATGCTGGGATGCTGCAAATCCCCGCCCAAAAACGCGATACGCCGGTGTCCCTTTTGCACCAGGTAAGCAACCGCTTCGCGGGCACCGTTGATGTTATCGATGAGCACCGCGGACAGGTCGTATCCCGGCACCCAGTAATCCACGAGCACGGTGGGCAGCCGAAAACGCTGGGTGTAATCCAGAAGCGAAGTGGGCACTTTGCCGGCTAAAATCAGCGCATCGACATTGCGCTCCAACAGAAAACGGGGGGCATGCTGTCTTTCATCGAAGTCGCGGGGGATGGTGGTAAGCAGAATATAAAAATTGCGGTCGCGGGCTTCGAACTCACTGCCGAGGAAAATTTTGGTATAAAACGGCTCGCTGCGCGAGAAGTGATCTTCGGTGAGGATAAATCCGACGTTGCCGGTCTTTCGGGAGGCAAGGGTTCGGGCGGAGGCTCGAGGATGATAGCCCAGTTCCTCAATGGTTTTCAACACGCGTCGGCGGGTGGCTTCAGAAATCGCCGGATGGTTGTTGATGACCAGAGAAACCGTGGCTGTGGACACCTCGGCTTTTTTTGCCACATCTTTGATCGTCACAGCCATACGGTTACCAGATGAATCGTTTTAACGATATCGCTGATTTATTTCGCATTACTTTCGCCAAACAAGCACTAAATCTGGCAATTATTTTATTAAAACGTTTTAATAATTTTGAATGATTATAACACTCCCAATCG
>WFVT01000047.1 GCA_015491485.1 Candidatus Zhuqueibacterota bacterium | reverse complement strand
GTACAAAAGCAATTCGGCGACGCGGTGCTGGAATTCGACGGAGAAGCCCCCGATCCCGTGATCAAAGTCAAGCCCGATGCCTGGTTCGATATCTGCCAGTTTTTGAAGACCGATACCGACCTGCAATTCGATAACCTGGTTTGCCTGAGCGGCTTTGATTACGGCACGGGCAAGGACCTGGGCATTATCATTCATTTGTATTCGTTCCCCAAACGGCACAGTATCGCGGTGAAAGCCGACCTGCCGAGAGAAAATCCGCACATTCGCAGCATCGAATCGCTGTGGCGCACGGCCGACTGGCACGAGCGCGAGGTGTTCGATCTATACGGTGTGGTGTTTGACGGCCACCCGGATTTGCGGCGCATTCTGTGCCCCGATGACTGGGAAGGCTATCCGCTGCGCAAAGATTACGAGGTGCAAGAATTTTATCATGGCATCCGGGTGCCGTACAAAGAAGACTGGGAGCAGTTCGATACGTTTCTGAAAAATCCCCGGCGCGGCCACTTTGTGTATCAATTCGAACGGACCCTGCCGGCTAACGGAAATGCGAAATCCAAAGAAAAGCCATCGTCATGAGAACCTATTTCCGAAACGTCTATCGCGGTCTGATCACCATCCTCATTGGGATGCGGCAAACCTGGCGGCATCTGTTCACGCCATCGGTGACCCTGCAGTATCCGCATGAAAAATGGGATTTGCCGGTCGGCACGCGGCAGCAGCTTTTCGTGAATATCGACGATTGCATCGGCTGCTACAAGTGTGCCCGCATCTGCCCGGTGGATTGCATCTACATCGATACGGTCAAGGCCAAGCCGGATGAAGACCTCGGCAAGGCATCCACCGGCAATCCCATCCGGCAGCACCTGGTGCGTTTCGATATCGATATGTTCAAATGCTGCTATTGCAACTTCTGCACCACGGTCTGCCCGACGGACTGCATTTACATGACCGACAAGTATGAAACTTCGGTGTACGATCGCAGCAACGGTATTTACCACTTCTCGAAATACGCTCCCGATTACGCCGCCAAACTGATCGCCGAAGAGAAGGCCGCGGAAGAGGCCAAAGCGGCTGCACGCGCCGCTGCCAAAGAAAAGGCCATGGCGGCGAAAAAGGCAAAAGTGGCTGAGTAAAATCGCACCGAACAGGAACCGACCATGTTCAATAACATTTTCAAAAAACAGCGTTATTACTTCGACAGCGAAGGCCTGCTGGTCGTCGATATGGCGCCGTCCAGTGCGGTGCACTACCAGGAGGCGGTCAAGGCGGCCACGCAGGATGCCGGTTTCGCCGGTGAAGATATGGTCATCAATTTCGGGCCGCAGCACCCCAGCACGCACGGCGTGCTGCGGCTGGAAGTGGTGCTGGAGGGTGAGCTGGTAAAAAAGGTTACGCCGCATCTGGGATATTTGCACCGCAATTTCGAAAAGCATGCCGAACACATTCCGTACAACGAAATCGTCCCCTACACCGACCGGCTGGATTATCTGGCCGCCATGAACATGAATTGGGGTTACGTGCTGGCCGTGGAGAAGTTGCTTGGCCTGACCGAACTGCCGGAGCGCGTGGAATACATCCGCGTCATCTGCGCCGAGTTCAACCGCATCGCCAGCCATTTGATGGCTATCGGCACGTTTGGGCTTGATGCCGGCGCCATCACGCCCTTCCTGTGGGCCTTCCGCGACCGCGAGAAAATCCTCGATCTGTTCGAGTGGCTCAGCGGCGCACGCATGCTGTACAATTACATCTGGGTCGGCGGCGTCGCCCGAGACTTGCCGGACGGCTGGGTGGAAAAAGCCAGGGAGTTTCTCGATTACTTCGAGCCGATGATGGTGGAATTCAATAAGCTGTTGACCCACAACCACATTTTCATCGAGCGCACGGCACACGTCGGAATTTTGCCGGCGGATGTAGCCATCAATTACGCCGCCACCGGACCGGTGTTGCGCGGCTCGGGCGTCAAATGGGACTTGCGCCGCGACGAACCGTATTCGATTTACGACCGATTCGAATTTGATATCCCGGTGGGCGAGGGCATGTACGGGCCGGTCGGTTCCGCGTTCGATCGCTACTGGGTGCGAATCCGAGAGATCGAAGAGAGCGTTAAAATCTTGCGCCAGGCGCTGGATCAAATTCCGGAAGGCGATGTGTTCGAAGCGATCCCGCGCAAAATCCGGCCGCCGGCCGGAAAAGAGGCGTATTTTCGCTCCGAGGCTCCGCGCGGTGAAATCGGCTTTTACATCCGTTCCAACGGCTCTGACATTCCCGATCGCGTCAAATGCCGCTCGTCCTGTTTTGTCAACATCAGCCTGATCGATGAAATTAGCCGAGGCCAGCTCGTCGCGGATCTGATCATCAACATCGGCAGTATCGACATCGTGCTGGGTGAAGTGGATCGCTGAAATGATGAAAGGGATTCAGCTTAAATAAATTAGGCAGGACGTTTCTTTGGATATATTGCATCCTGACATCGAATCCTATCTTGCGAAACAGATTCAATCGCCTCATCCGGTATTCATGGATATGGAAAAGCGAGCCGAACGGCTTCGCTTTCCTATTATTGGGCCGGTGGTTGGCAATTTGTTGCGGCAGTATGCGGCCTTGCTGAACGCCCGGCACATTTTTGAAATGGGATCGGGCTATGGCTACTCGGCACTCTGGTTCGCTTTGGGGCTGCCGGAAAATGGTCGCATCATTTGTACGGATGCCTCCGCCGACAACATTCAGCTCATGAAAGCCTTTTTCACCAGCGCCGGCCAGCAAACCAAATTGGATGCCCGGCAGGGCGATGCCATCGAAATTCTTTTGAACGAAACCGGGCCGTTCGATATCATTTTGATGGATATCGATAAACGTGATTATGTTCGCGGCTTTGATGCGGCCTGGCCGCGATTGCGTCCGGGTGGGCTGTTCATTGCCGATAACGTGCTGTGGAAAGGGCAGGTGACCGATCCCGAGCCGGATGAACGGACCCGGGCCATCCTTGAATTTACGCAACGGGTTTTGCAAGAACAACAAGCGCTCACCAGCATCATCCCGATCCGGGATGGTGTTTTGGTTGCACTAAAGAAGGAATGAGGGCTTACCCATGAAAGTCGATATGATCATGCCCAAAATGGGCGAAAGTATCACCGAAGGCACGATTTTACGGTGGTTGAAAAAAGAGGGTGACCGGGTGGAACGTGATGAGGTCATCCTGGAAATATCCACGGACAAGGTCGATTCGGAAATTCCATCGCCGACCAGCGGGGTGTTGAAGAAAATCCTCGCTCAGGAAGGCGATACCGTGGAAGTGGGCTCGGTGATCGCCGAGATCGAAACCGAGGAAGCCGGAGTGGAAGGCGGCAACGGCAAGGACGAAACCGCACCGGCTGCCGTGGCCGAGCCTGAACCGGCTGCGCCGCAACCGGAACCGCAGCCTCCAGCACCGGCGGCACCGCCACCACCGGCTCCCGAGCAGCCGGAGCCCGCGCCAGCCGCCGCTCCTGCCGTGGAAGCGCCGGCGGCACCCTCGGGTGAAAAGCGCTTTTATTCGCCGTTGGTGCGATCCATCGCTGCCAAAGAAGGCATCAGCGAAGAAGAGCTGGCTCGCATTCCGGGCACGGGCATGGGCGGTCGCGTCACCAAAAACGATATTTTGCAGTACATCGAAAACCGCAAGAAAGCGCCGGCTGCACCGCCTCCACCTCCGCCACCACCGCGTCCGGAACCGGCGCCTGCAGCAGCCCGCCCGGCGGCTCCGCCTGTGGCTCCCGCCGCTGCCGGCGATCGCGTGGAAATCATCGAAATGGATCACATGCGCAAGGCGATTGCCGAGCACATGGTGAAAAGCGTGCACACCTCGCCGCATGTGTATTCGTTCTCCGAAGCCGATGTAACGCATCTGGTGAAATACCGCGAGCGGGTGAAGGACGAATTCTACCGCCGGGAAGGCTTCAAGTTGACCTACACACCGTTTTTCATGATTGCCGCAGCCAAAGCGTTGAAAGACTTCCCGCTGGTCAATTCTTCGGTGGATGGCGACCGGATCATTTTGAAAAAGGATATCAACATCGGCATGGCCGTGGCGCTGGATCAGGGACTGATCGTACCGGTGGTGAAAAATGCGGATACCCTGACGCTGGTTGGCATGGCGCGCGTGGTCAATGATCTGGCCCGGCGGGCGCGCGAGAAAAAGCTGCTGCCCGATGAAGTACAGGATGGCACGTTTACCATTACCAACCTCGGTTCGTTTGGCAGTCTGATCGGAACGCCGATCATCAGCCAGCCGCAGGTGGCGATCCTCGGAGTCGGTGCTATTAAAAAACGGGTCGTGGTTATCGACGATGCGATCGCCATTCGGGATATGGTGTATCTGTCCCTGGGCTTCGATCATCGGATTATCGATGGCGCACTGGGGGGTATGTTCCTGGAGCGCGTGGTGAAGTACCTGCAAGAAATGGATCCGGAGACGCTATGAGCGAAATTTATCAAATCGAACGCCACCGGCCGCGCCCGCGGCATCCGGAGTGGTTGAAAATCCGGCTGGCCAATTCGCCGGACTATGCCCGCGTTAAAGGGCTGGTGGACCGGCATCAATTGCACACCGTGTGCCAGGAAGCGCGCTGCCCGAACATGGGCGAGTGCTGGAGCCGCGGCACCGCCACGTTCATGATCCTCGGCGATATTTGCACGCGCAGTTGCGGCTTCTGCGCGGTGAAAACCGGTCGGCCCATCGGTCTGGATCTCGACGAGCCACGCCGCGTCGCCGATGCCGTGGCTAAAATGCATATCCGCCATGCGGTAATCACCTCGGTCAACCGCGATGAGCTCGCCGACGGCGGTGCCTCAATCTTTGCCATGACCATTCGGGAAATCCGCAAGCGCGTGCCGGAATGCAAGGTGGAAGTGCTCATTCCGGATTTTCAGGGCGATGAAGCGGCGTTGAAAATCGTTTTCGACGCCCGGCCCGATGTGCTGAACCATAATGTGGAAACCGTGCCGCGGCTGTATCCCACCGTGCGGCCGCAAGCGGATTATCAGCAGAGTCTGAACGTGCTGCAGCGCGCCAAGCAGGCTGGCCTGCTCACCAAAAGCGGACTCATGGTGGGCCTCGGCGAGGAAGCCGACGAGGTGTACGACCTGCTGCGCGACCTGTACGAGCACGGCGTCGATATCGTGACCATCGGACAATATTTGCAGCCGACGCCGAATCACCTGCCGATCGTTCGGTACGTCCATCCAGAAGAGTTTGAGCGCTACCGTGAATTTGGCATGCGGCTCGGTTTCAAACACGTGGAGAGCGGACCGCTGGTGCGCAGCTCTTACCACGCCGAAGAGCATGTCAAATAACGGACAGGTGGTCATGTGAGCGATAAGAAACCCACGCGTGAAGTGGAAATTTACACCGACGGGGCCTGCAGCGGCAATCCGGGCCCCGGAGGCTGGGCCGCCATTTTGATCAGCGGCGAGCACGAAAAAGTGCTGTCCGGGCACGATCCGCAGACCACCAACAACCGAATGGAACTCACCGCCGTAATTGAGGGGCTCAAAGCGCTCAAATATCCCTGCAAAGTCACGATTTATTCCGACAGCGCCTATCTGGTAAACGCGATCCAGCAGGGCTGGCTGGACAAATGGCAGCGGCAGGGCTGGACGCGTGGCAAACCCCGGCAGCCGGTTTTGAACGTGGATCTGTGGAAGGAATTGCTCAATTACATGAGCATTCATGATGTGACCTTCAAGAAGGTACAGGGGCACGCCGGGCATCCGCTCAACGAGCGCGCCGACCGGATCGCGGTTGAAGAGATCAAAAAGGCGCGAGAGCAGCGCGGATAGCTATGAATTCATATCATTTAATTCAGGGATGTTCTCAAGCGGCTTTTGCCGTCACGAAGGTGCCTGAAACACGGTACCGGGCGCAGCGGCAGCGGCTTTGGATGGTCCCTTTCATCGTTTAATTCAAAGGATTGCATCATCGAACTCGAACGAACCATGCAGGCCATATCCGAAGCAACCATTTACACCATCTGGCAGGAGATGAACGATCTTGATCCGGATTCGGCCATTCAGATGGTTGAAGACCTGGTAGAGAACCAGCCGATTCTGGTGAACTATCTCATCCAAACCGGTCAGGATTTCCTCTCCGCCGAGGAACAGGAATTTTTCATGTTTCTCGGGCTCTCGATTTTTCTCGCCTTCGAGAAATCCGGCGCCAGAATTCCAGAAATCCCTCACAGCGCGATTGAATCGGCTGAAAAACGTAACGCCTCGATGGTGAAATACCTCTCCGAAGAGCCGGAAAGTGATATTCTGAACACGGTGCTCAACATCTGGAAAGGATACAATCAGCGTGGACTGTTGCGATTTCTGATCGAAACCATCGTGGATGATGAAGAAAACAACGAGATGTTTGAAGACGATGAGCACCGTGCCTTTGTGTTCATCGGCCTGAAAACCCTCATCGATTGCCTGGATGACGTCAGTTCATTCCCCTCTGAGTGAGACATCTTTTATAAACTCTCGCATGGATACCCAAAGTGCGCAGAGGATGGAAACCTTCCCACCTGGCGCAAAGCGAACTGAACCTCCCGTTTTCCCTCCTGATTTCCGCATATGACAATGCCTGGACCGAATAAACAACCGGAAAATATACGATCTTCGCGTTGATGCATATTACCCTTTCATCCGTGTTCAGTATGGCATAATTTTTCGTTGAGGGGGAAGATTCCCAAACTCGCTGAATTATCCAGCTTCTCCGGCATGAATGAAGCAGTAATAACTGTCTTCAGCCCTTCGTTC
>WFVT01000046.1 GCA_015491485.1 Candidatus Zhuqueibacterota bacterium | reverse complement strand
TTGCAATCGTGGCCGCTGGCGATCACCGCGTACAATCATGGCCTGTACGGCATGAAACGCGCAAAGCGAAAGTTCGGAGATGATTTGGGGAAAATTGTCCGGCATTATAAAAGCCGCACCTTCGGCTTTGCAAGCCGCAATTTTTACGCCGAATTCCTGGCGGCGCTGGAAGTGGCAACCGATTATGACAACTACTTTGAGGATGTGAAATTTCATCAGCCCATGGTTTACCAGACGTTTGTAACCGATAAATACTATTCGGTGCAATCGATTCTGGAGACGTTTAATCTGACAATGGAAGAGTTTAAAGCATTTAATCCGGCGCTCCGTCCCCCGGTATTGCGGGGTGAACGCCGCATCCCCCGCGGATATGCTCTGCGGCTCCCGGACCGTCCGGAGTTGGATGAACGGGCTTTATGGGCGACCCTGTCCTCCCAAAAAGGCTTCACGACTCAGGTGAATTCGCAATGGTATAAAGTGCGCCGGGGCGATAATCTGAGCGCCATCGCCCGCCGGTTCGGGGTTCCGCTCTATACGCTGATGGAATACAACAACATTCGCAATGCTCACCGCATTTATGCCGGACAGATCTTAAAAATTCCGGAAAGCGGCGATGCGGTTCGTTTGGCGAAAAAACGTAGCCGAAAGAAAAGCAAGCCGGTTTTGGCGGATGCGACACCGACTGCTGAAATCGTGAAGCCGAAACCGGAACCGGTGGTTCAGCCCGCGCGACCTGCTCCGGCGCCGTCACCGGTTCCGCAGGCGGTTGCCGATGCCGCGGATCAAATCGAACCGGTTGAAATCCCCACAGGGCTGGCTACACCGGAGAATGAAGTGGCTCCGCCGAACATGCGGGTGGAGATTGCCGCCGGTGATGACGTCAGTTTGATTTTAGTGCCGGCGGAAGAACCCACTGTAGCCGTTCCGGATGAAAGCGAACCGGTCACGGTGCAGGAGCCGGTTTCCGAATGGATCCGGGTGGAGCCGGAAGAAACCCTGGGGCATTATGCCGAGTGGCTGGAAATTCCTACCCAGAAACTCCGACAGATCAACCATCTGGCTTACGGTGAAGAAATCCGCATCGGACAGCGGATCAAACTGAGTTTCGAGAAAGTGTCGCCGCAGGAATTTATGCGGCGCCGCTATGAATATCTCAAGAGCATCGAGGAAGATTTCTTCTCGAGCTATCGGGTGGAAAATGTGACGGTCCACCGTGTAAAACGAGGACAGAATATCTGGTTCATTACGCGCCGTTTGTACGATGTGCCGTTATGGCTGGTCGCCAAGTACAATCCCAACATCGATTTGCAAAATCTGCATCCGGGCGATGAGATCACCATCCCGGTGGTAACGGCCATCGATGCTTCAATGGAATAAACATACCGAATATGCCACTCATCGAAAGCGGGGTTGCACCGGATTCAGGCGGCCCCGCTTTTTTGATGAAAAGGGCCCGGAGCGCTTCAGCCGGCTTCCAGATGGCTGCATGAACCTAACCACCCTTTCCCGCTCGTGCAATCCTCATTGACTTTAAGGTACCTGTCTGCTATTTTGCTGTCATAAGCGCCGTGCCGTATAGCTGCAATTCTTTTCATCCGTAAAATGGAATGTTACTGGTATGCCGACACTCACTCGCTGGTTTGTGAAGACGGCCATGATCTATCTTGCACTATCACTATTGCTGGGAATGGGAGTGGCGTATAATCCATTATCCGGATCGGGCGGCCTTGCCGGATTGTTTCCGGTCTATTTGCATTTACTGGTTTTTGGCTGGCTGACTCAGCTTATTTTCGGTGTGGCTTACTGGATGTTCCCGAAATACGCACGCGGGCCGGCTCGTGGCAGTGAAACCCTGGGCTGGATGACGTACCTGCTGTTCAATATCGGCCTGCTCATGCGAGCTGCCGGGGAGCTGGTTCAACAAAGGCCCCCGCAGTCCATCTGGGCCTGGATGCTGGTGGTTTCGGCGCTGCTGCAATGGCTGGCGGTGATGCTGTTTATTATCAATATCTGGCCACGGGTACGGGGGAAATAATGCCGAGAATCAGCCGCTGGTTCGTACGCACTTCATTGATTTATCTCGCGCTTGGCAGCACGTTTGGCGCTTTGCTCCTGGCCGACAAAGGCGTATCGGTTTGGCCGCTGATCTGGCTGACTTTGCCGTGGCATATGGAGTTTTTGCTTCTGGGCTGGATGGTCCAATTGGCGATGGGTGTGGCTTTCTGGATTTTACCCCGGTTTTCCAGTGGGCCACCCCGCGGAAATGAGCTTTGGATCTGGCTCGCTTACGTCTGTCTCAACACCGGTATCGCCATGATCATCCTGCAAACCTGGATGCGTACCGAATGGCTGCCGGTCGCCGGCCGTTTTTTGGAAGCGGCGGCTGTATTGCTGTTTGTGATTGGGAACTGGCGGCGGGTCAAGCCTTTCGGCGCGGATGTGTAAAAACATGGACGAAAAACATTTGCGAAAGAAATGGTTTTTCCATGCGGCATTGCTGATAAAACGGATTCGGGGAAATCGCTTCCTCACTTGGATCCGTCCGGTGAAGTGCAGGTTGATTTTCAGGGCGCGAAGACATGTTTACCTAATTCCCAGGATGCCCTTCACCGGACGGATACCCTCACTTCAATACCTGGTGCGATCAAGGGCAAGACGTTTTGAATTTAAAACAGGACTGACAGGGAAAAAACATGAACAGGCAAGTCCGGATGACGATGCGATGGAGTGTTCCGGTTTTTTGGCTGATGATTTGGCTCATCGGTTGTTCGAGGCAAGCGCCCCGGACCGTGACCGTCCTCACCGGTGCTGACCGGGTTGCTGCAGGCGAGATCGCGCTGTTTTCGGGTAAGCGGGTGGGGTTAATTACAAACCACACCGGCGTCACCCGCGACGGCCGTCACATCGCTGACGTGTTGCATGAAACTCCGGACGTGCAATTAGTGGCGCTGTTCGGCCCGGAGCACGGCATCCGCGGCCACGCCGAAGCCGGTGAGAAAGTCGAAAGCGACGTGGATGAAGCCACCGGATTGCGCGTGTTCAGTCTGTACGGCAAAACCCGAAAACCGACTCCGGAAATGCTCCGGGACATCGATGTGCTGGTGTTCGATATCCAGGATGTTGGGGCACGATTTTACACTTACATCAGTACCATGAGTCTGGCGATGGAGGCAGCGGCGGAAAATGGCATTCCCTTTGTGGTGCTGGACCGGCCGAATCCCATCGGCGGCGTAATCGTAGAGGGACCGATGCTTGATCCCGAGCTGCGCAGCTTTGTGGGCATCCATCCCATTCCATTGCGTCACGGGATGACCGTCGGCGAACTGGCACGGCTGTTTAATGAAGAAGGTTGGCTGAAAAATGGCATTCGCGCGGAGCTGCACGTGGTTCCGCTGAGCGGCTGGAAACGCACGATGCTTTATGATGAAACCGGACTCCCATGGATCGCGCCTTCTCCGAATATGCCCTCATTGCAAACTGCCTTGCTTTATCCGGGTATGGGATTGTTGGAAGCCACCAATTTCAGTGAGGGGCGCGGCACCCTGAATCCGTTTGTCATGGTCGGGGCGCCCTGGTTGAACAGTAAAGCCGTCATTGCCGACTTACGCTGGCAATTTGGCAATGAAATCAAAATGCAGCCGGTGACGTTCGTGCCGAAAGATCTCCCGGGAAAAGCCACCAATCCGAAATATGAAGGAGAAACCTGTCAGGGAATTCGTTTTGAGGTGCGTGATGGGCAGCGGCTGCAAGCGGTCAAATTGGGCTTCGCGTTGATCCTGTCGCTGCAACGCCATCATCCGCAGCAACTGGTCATTCATGAGGGTCGTATGCAGCGCATGGCCGGGCAGCGGTGGATTCCTGACGCATTGAAACGGGGCGGCAGGGTGGATGACCTGATCCGCCGGTGGCAGTCGGATGTGCAAGCCTTTTTGAAATTGCGGTCGAAATATTTGTTGTACTGAATGTCCCCTGTTTTCACGCCGTAATCAGCCCCGATTTTTATTCACTCGCAGAGGCTCAAGGCGCACGGAGCAAAGCATTTCATGCGAAGCCGCAAAGGTGCTAAGGAAAGACGCCGGCCTAAAACCCGCATTCCAGCTTATCGTTAACTCTGGCAGGGTTCTCAACCCTGTCAGAGTTGCCTTTTCGACGAGACGCCGAGAACGCCGGAAAAAGTGGCCCTCGCAACGCCGCAAAAGAGCAAAGCAAAGGCGGGGCGGGAAAATAGCCTTTCACGTCCCCGGCACTTCGAAAGTGCCGGGGACATTTGTGCCGCAGCCACGGATGCCCGCGGATGCATTGTAGCACAAGCTTCCAGCTTGTGACTCAATCCCTATCCGCAACCATCCGGGTCATCCGTATCATCCGTGTTCGCTGTTGTTTCTCTCGCCAAGTCGCCGAGCACGCAGAGGTATTTTCTTTAGACACAAGAACAGCCGCGTTTTGCCGCTTGAAATGCCCCCACGCTTTCACCTGAAATTACTGGAATTCTTGCCACAAATTTTGTATTATCCTGATCGCATGACAACTTCCGAATATCCAAAGCACGAACTACGCCGTTTTTCTGCCGTTATTTTTGATTTTGACGGCGTCATCGTCGATTCCGAAGTGCTGCAGGCTAAAGCCTGGCAGCAAC
>WFVT01000045.1 GCA_015491485.1 Candidatus Zhuqueibacterota bacterium | reverse complement strand
GCGATGAGTTTTTATGAGCCATAGATGAAACACGGATGCACTGTAGCACAAGCTTCCAGCTTGTGACTTTAGCCGGAAAATCTTGATTTGTGAATCTGGCAGGAATCCTTGCAGATAAAAAACGATAATTGCTGGTAAAAGCTCTCACTCCAGAGGCAAATCGCCGAGTTCACCGAGGACGCAGAGAGTTTTCATTGCTTGATGCTAAATCGTATCTAAATTATCAGCATTTCGTAAATCTGCGGTGGGATATTTTTTCAGCCACGGATACACGCAGATGAAACACGGATGCACTGTAGCACAAGCTTCCAGCTTGTGCCTGTGGGGAATAGGCACTGACTTGTAACTTGTCTCGAATTATTGCGGATAGAATACGGATACTTCTTCCGTCATCGCGAGGAGCGGAGCAACGACGCAATCGCATCATCAAAAGAAAAGCGGGGTTGATTGTATGCTCTCGCAGAGGCGCTGAACGCGCTGAGCAAAGCATTTCACGCAAAGGTGCAAAGGAAAAACGCAGGCCCAAAACCCGTATTCCAGCTTATAGTTAACTCTGGCAGGGTTGAGAACCCTGCCAGAGTTAAAGGATAATGGCATTCCATGTCCCCGGCACTTTGGAAGTACCGGGGAAGTTGCAAGCCCAAAATTCCCGCTTCGGTGGTTCAATTGCTGTTGCAAATCATTTCCGAAATGATTATATACATGTCGGTTCGACGTCGTTCCAGCCCGGGATCATGGTTCCTAATCATCGATTGGGCGATTGGTCAGAGCTATCCCCAGACAGCACTTCAGTCTGAAGCCCGTTTGCCGGATGTCCGCCATCCACCGTTTTGGATGCCCGTCAGCGCACACGGGAGCCCACAGGGCAAAGGGCTTTCGGGAACGGTCTCCGGCGGGGACGGCGACCGTGTTGAACGAGCCCGGCGAAAGAAAGCATCGCATGGTTCTATTGCGCTGTTCGAAATTTTTAACAGTTGATGGACTCAATGAGCAAATTGTAAGGAGACCGGTGAGATGTCTGAGAAGCTGAAAGTGGTGCAATTTGGTCTGGGACCGATTGGTATGGCGAGCGCCCGGCTGGCGCTGCAAAAGCCGGGCATGGAAGTGGTCGGTGCAATTGATATTGCCGAGCATCTGGTGGGACGCGATCTGGGCGAGGTGCTGGGACTTTCCGAATCCCTGGGCATCGAGGTCAGCCCGGATGCCAGCGCGGTGTTGGAACACACGCGACCGGATGTGGTGCTGCATACAACCAGCTCGTTTTTGTCGCGCGTGGAAGATCAGCTCATGACCTGCATCCGCGCGGGTGCCAACGTGGTGTCTTCCACCGAGGAGCTGTTTTACCCGTATTACCGTGACCCCGAATTTTGCGACCGCATCGATAAAGCGGCGAAAGAGCACGGCGTCATCGTCGTCGGCACGGGCGTGAATCCGGGCTTTTCCATGGACGTGCTGCCGCTGACCCTCACCGGCATCTGTGCAGACGTGAAAAAAGTCCGTGCCCTGCGCGTGGTGGATGCCAGTCACCGGCGCGGGCCGTTGCAGCGTAAAATCGGCGCCGGACTGGAGAAGGCGGAATTCGAAAAGCTGGTATCCGAGAACAAGCTTGGCCACATCGGCCTGCTGGAATCGCTGCTGGCCATTGCCGATGGACTGAACTGGCACCCGGAGACCATCGATGAAAAAGTGGAGCCGGTGTTGGCGCAAAAAGCCATCAAAACGCAATTCGTGGAAGTGCAGCCCGGACAGGTCGCCGGCATCCGCCATACCTGCGTGGCGAGTATCAACGATACGCCGGTGATCGAACTGGAACTGCAGATGTACGTGGGCGCGGGGGATCCCAACGACAGCGTGTTCATCGACGGCGATCCGCCCATCAACATGCGCATCGACGGCGGCATTTTCGGCGACACCGCCACCGTGGCCGCGCTGATCAACACAGCCGGCCGGCTGCAGGGCCAGGCTCCGGGACTGAAAACCATGCTGGACCTACCCGTGCCGCGCGCGTTTCTGTAAATTGGCAACGAAACCGACCGAGGCAATCCGGCGCTCGTTTGATTTATCCGGGCGCCGGGTCAGAATTTCCCGGGGGATTTCAGGACACGGCAACACGGAGATATGCTGCGCCGGAGAAACTATTCACCTTAAACCATGAGGCCATGTTGTGGGAGAGCATTTGATATCGACTCTGCTAATCACCCTGGGGCTGTTTATTGGTATCGAATTTTTTGTGGACTGGTATCGGCAATTCCTGATCCGACGCCGTTTACCCGATCACTACCAGCGGGCGATCATGCAAATCATGTGGGTGCTGCTCAGTTTGATTTTATGGAATGCGCTTTACCGGCGATTCATGCCGGAAGAATTTGACGGCTCGCATCTTTTGTTTGCCCTGTTCATTTTTTCGCTGCGTGGGATGTTGCTGTCCTTCATCCGCAGGCCGCAATGAATGAGAAAAGGGAAGCGGGGCGCCCCCTTTTCAGGACATTGCGCTCATGGGTGCAAATTGGGAGAGAAATGACTCAATGAAGCGGCAGGCCTGTTCAGCACCATTCAGGGGGAGTTCCGGCTTATTCCACGGTTTTTCTAACACAGCCTCGATGGCATTCCGCCAATTTCCGGAAAAGAAATCCTCTGAGGAAAGAAAGTGCGAAACGGCGTATGTATCCAATGCTTCCACCAGGACATCGTATTCCGGGAAATCTTTGCGCTCGGCAAACACCAGCGGCGTCCGGTTGGCAATACATTCTGAAACGATGCCGTATCCGGGTTTGGATACCACCACATCCGCAGCGTTCACCAGTTCCGGAAACGGCATCAGATCCTGCGGCAGGTTCAGGGCATGCTCGGCGTATTGCTTTTGTCCCAGCACAATGAACTGATACGGCGATTTTTTCGTCACCCGCTCGAACGGCACCCGCTCCAGATCGGCCGGACGCAATGCCACCAGAATGACCGGGCGGCCATCATCGCGTAAACGCAACATGCGGCGCACGTCCCGGGCTTTGCGGCGCGCTTTCCGGGCGATCATGGCTGTGTCCTCCACCGCACGGAACGCCGGCATGGGCCCATGCATGGGAAGGCGCAAGAGCACATCGGCCATCCGGTAGTACTCCTGAATATCCCGGATCAGCGGCTCGAAATCGGGCAGCTCGTCGAGATAGGCGCGGTAAATCCAATCCCATGAGAAATTGCCGATGGCCACCGCCGGGATGCCGGCTTCATACGCCGCGGCAAATGCCAGCGGCGGGATGTCGCCAATCACCAATTGAATGTGGTATTTATTGAAAAACTGAATTTCCCGTTCAATAAACGCCTGCCGGTCGTCAAACAGCTTGCGGAGGGCATCGAGAGTTGCTATTTTATCCACTTCATGAAAATGGTGCTGCACCGTTCCGACATCATTGTAATGCCGGTAATAAGTGTAATTGCAATCCAAATTGAGCGGGAAGAACCATTCCGGAGCTGTGGTTTTGATGTGGAAGAAGTAGAACGGAGATTTACGGGCGAGCGCTTTAATGACTTCAATGGAGCGGACGGCGTGTCCGTACCCATGGCCGCTGATGTAATACGCGATATGAAGCATGCGCCACTCCTTTTAGCCATTGCTGCAAAACCGAAGCCGGGCAGACGGCACGGCAAGCTGAAACCAGCTCCCATTCAGCGTCTCACAAAAGCTACATGGATGATAAGCAAACCCGGCTGAATTTGCAAGCAAATTGTCATCCAATTTTCAATTTAGCCATCTTTGTTGCATTGTGGTTAAATCCTGTTGCATTTACGTTAACGGCATAGCCGGACGATTTCTTGATCGCAGGCTGGAAATGGTTGAATACCACTCCACAAAGAAATTTGATAGCTGGAGCCGGAAAGAACATGCGTGTCGCGTTTCAGGGTGAAATCGGCGCTTATAGTGAGCAGGCGGCGGTAAGCTTTTTTGGACCTCAAATTGAGCTTTTGCCGCAACCCGATTTCCGTTCCATTTTTGAAGCCGTGGTGCAGAACCGCGCCGATGCCGCAATTGTGCCTATCGAAAATTCGCTGGCCGGCAGCGTACATCAGAATTACGACCTTTTGCTGGAGTTTCGGTTGCCCATCACCGGTGAGATTTACTTGCGAATCCGGCACCACCTCATGGCACTGCCCGGGGTGCGCAAACAGGACATCCGCCGGGTGATTTCACATCCCCAGGCGCTGGAGCAATGCCGGGCGTTTTTGCAGCAGTGGCCCGACATTGAAATCATGCCGTATTACGATACCGCCGGCAGCGCCAAACGGCTCCGGGATGAGAACCTGCGCGATGCAGCGGCCATTGCCAGCCAGCAAGCCGCCATCGAATATCATCTGCAGATTCTTGCTTCGGAAATTGAAAGCGACCACCAAAATTATACCCGGTTTCTCATCGTGGAACGGCAGCCAAAGGTTCCTGAGACCGACGGCAAAACCAGTATTGTGTTCGCCACTAAAGATATTCCCGGGGCGCTGTTCAAATCCTTGGCCGTGTTTGCCCTGCGGGATATCAACCTGCAAAAACTGGAATCCCGACCGCTGATCGGCAAGCCGTTTCAATACTTGTTTTATTTGGATTTCGAGGGCACCTTGAAAGACGACGCCTGCCGGAATGCCCTCAATCACCTCGGTGAAATCACCAGCTTTTTGCAAATATTGGGCTCGTATCCAAAAGGCAGGTGGATTTGAATTATGCAGCCGGCTTTCCGATGGAAAACCGTCTGCATGGCTCAACAGGATAAATTCCACCGCTGATTTTGCTGCATGGATGTCCCCCGAAGTCGGCGGATTCTTTTCCGGCTCAGGCCGGCACATGGCATTCATCCGAAACGGCCCGTTTGTACGATGGTTGCAACTTAATGCCCTTTGAAGACGGTATTCGCCCTTGGCTCCACACCGACGTTTGTGTACCCCACCGGCGTCTGTGCCGCCGGAGCCGGTTTGAATATCTGCACCCGTTGATGAATTATCAGCAGCTTTCAGAGTGAACATACACCACGAATCGCATTGCGATCATCGGTATTCATCCAACATCAACTTCTATTGCAGGAATTGCTCATGCAAGCACTCCGTATATGGATGATCATCCTGGGGCTTCTTTCAGTGCCCGAATTCATCCAGGCACAGATTCCATTTCAATCGCGCGCCGATTTTGC
>WFVT01000044.1 GCA_015491485.1 Candidatus Zhuqueibacterota bacterium | reverse complement strand
TAATTTCCCGCCCGATTTCCCCTCTTTTTTGCCGCAAAATTGTACCAAAGTCCAATGCGACGGCAGCCTGTTCATTTTTATATTGGATTGCGCTCTATTTCATACGGCTTGATCCGGGGGCACATCCGTATCCCCCGGTATTTCAGGACGCAACCGGTTGATAACAGGACGTCCTTCCGCTTCTCGTCCGCTTTGGGCAGGAGGCGCAATCACTTATATCAGGGAGGCTTTATGAAATCATCCATCGCAAAATTATTCAAATGGGTGGGTATCGCCCTGGGGGGACTCGTAAGCCTTGTGCTGCTCACCCTCGGGGTCATTTATTTGATCACCACCAGCCGGATGAAACAAACCTACGCGGTGCCCTCACATCCGGTTGCCGTTTCATCGGATTCCAGCGCCATTGCCTACGGCAAACGGCTCAGTCAAATGCGTGGCTGCACCGACTGCCACGGCGAAAATCTGGCCGGCAAGTTGATATTGGATGCCCCGGTTGTGGCGAAAATCTACACGACCAATTTGACGCCTGGCAATGGCGGCATCGGCGGCCGCTATTCCGATGCCGATTGGGAACGCTCCATTCGCCATGCGGTCGGCCCGGACGGCAAACCTCTGCTTTTCATGCCGGCGCAGGAATTTTTCTACCTCAGCGATACAGACCTGGCGGCGCTGATCGCCTATCTCAAAACCCTGCCGCCGGTGGATCATGTTCCGCCCAAAAGCAGCATCGGGCCACTCGGGAGGATTCTTTATCTGACGCGTCAAATGCCGCTGGTACCCGCCGAACTTACGGATCATGCCAGCGAACATCCGGAAGCCCCGACGCCCGGCATTACCGTGGAATACGGCCGCTACCTGTCCACAGGCTGCATCGGATGCCACGGACAGGAGTTCACCGGCGGTCCCATCCCGGGCGCGCCACCGGACTGGCCCCCGGCCGCCGATTTGACCCCCTCCGGCAATTTGAAGCACTGGAACGAAAGCGATTTCATTCGGGCCATGCGAACCGGCATCAAGCCCGATGGGCAGCCGTTCAGTCAGCAAATGCCCTATCAAA
Source organism: Candidatus Zhuqueibacterota bacterium (assembly GCA_015491485.1). GTDB lineage: Bacteria > Zhuqueibacterota > Zhuqueibacteria > Zhuqueibacterales > Geothermadaptataceae > Hydrothermovivens. The sequence goes on along the minus strand of WFVT01000044.1, from coordinate 4,848 downwards.
CGCTTAACGCCATGACCGACGACGAACTGAAGGCGGTCTGGCTGTTTTTAAAATCGCTGACAGCAAGCATGCCGAGCACCGGACGGTGATCGACCGGATGGGAAGGTTGCAGCCACCGGGAGCATTCCCCGGGCCGCCAATGGAAGGATAACACGTCACGTACTCCCGAGGCGGTCCGCCGCCTGCCCTTGATTTGATCAACCATGGACGGTAGCCGTCAATGGATGGAAGGGGGGTCCGTAAAACCGCACATACCGGCGATTTATTTTGCACAAGGGGAGCAACGGTATCCTAAAAGCGAAAACGGTCGGATGTCGTTGGTCGCAGGTATGCCGGCTTTGACGGCCATTCGGCCGCCTCGGGAGGTTTTTATCGAAAAACGGTATCGACTCATCATCGACTTACTCGGAAGGAAACTCATGAATCCCAATAAAATCAAAAAGTTTCGCGCCGCCGAAGACGCCCTCTTTCGCGCTTACGGATTGGAACGAGAAGAGCATTTCATTGACATTAAACCGCTGGGAATCCGCGTCCGTGCTCAGGTGATGGGCAAGGGACATCCCATTCTGTTCGTGCACGGCGGTCCCAATGCCGGCAGCACGTGGGCGGAGCTGGCTTCGATGCTGTCCGATTTCCAGTGCATTTTGCTGGACCGCCCCGGATGCGGCTTGAGCGAAGCTCCCGCAGACGGGCTGCGTTCAAAAGACGCTTTGCTCAAAGGGATCGTAGCCACCACGGATGGCGTACTGGACTATTTTCAATATGACAAAATCACACTGGTTGGAAGCTCCTTCGGCGGCTACTGGGCGCTGCTTTATAGCCTGCAACGGCCGGAACGGGTCGAACGGCTCATTCAGGAAGGCTGCCCGGCCATGGTGGAAGGCATGGCGGTTCCGGACTTCATGAAATCTATGACCTATCCCGTGTTGCGCTGGCTGATTCCAAAATTGCCGACGTCCAGATCCAACGCAAAAAAAATCATGAAAGACATCGGGCACACCTACTCCGTGGAAAACGGCCTGCTGTCTGATCGCTTCGTGGACTGGTATGTGAGCCTGTCCAACTACACGGATACCATGAAAAACGAAGTCGCCAACATCAACCGGGTGCTTGCCGGCGGTCGGATGAATCCGGAGTTTGTATTGCGGGATCAGGAAATTCAGACAATCGATTGCCCCACCCTGTGGCTGTGGGGCGAGGACGACCCCTTCGGCGGGGTTGACCTCGGCAAGCGCATCCATTCCGCCATGAAACAATCGACTTTCGTCAGTTTCAAAAACAGCGGCCATCTGCCCTGGCTCGACCAGCCGAAAGCCCATGCGTCGATGATGGCCAGATTTATTTCATGAACAGGCGCATCCTTGAAGCCTGCCGGTAAACCCAGGCGGGAAGGCACGCACCGGTCTTTTCTGACATTTTCATATGGATGGTTCCATGAAAGTCACGCGACTGTCCCATATGCCCACCTGGACTTGCCGCAACCCGAAAGCTTTTACCAGAACACCACATACAGCGCCACCGTGATCAAAATCACCAGCGCACCCAGTACGCGGGCCGCCGGACTGCTTTGCAGCGAGGCCGTGGTGCGGGTTTCAAAGCGCACCGGCTCGGGCAGCGGCTGCCAGTAAGTGATGACCGCCATCACCAGAATCAATGCGGTGAAGGTGATGGCCATGTGGTTGAGAAAGGCGATTTCGGGATAGAACCAGAGCAAAAAGCCGTACATGGGAATCCCCAGCAGCATGGCCGCCATAGCCGCGCGCAGCGGCGCCCGCCGGACAATCAGGCCGAACACGAACACGGCCACGATCGACGGAGAAATGAAGCCCCAGATCATCTGGATGTAGCGGAACACGCCCTCGAAGCGGGCCGGCAGCGGTGCCAGAAGACAGCCCAGCACCACCAGCACTGCGGTGGCAATGCGGCCGATTTTGACCACGGTGTGCGGTCGGGCATCGGGATTGAGATGCCGCTTGTAAATGTCCATGGTGAAGATGGTGGCGGCGGAGTTGAGCATGGAATCCAGGCTGCTCATGACCGCGCCGAACAGCGCCGCCAGCAGAAAGCCGCGCAGGCCCACCGGCATGAGATTTTTGATCAGAATGGGATAGGCCTGATCGCCGTTGGTGATTTGATCACCGTACAGCTCATAAGCCATGATGCCCGGGAATACGATGATGAACGGGATGATAAGCTTGATGGCGGCCGCGCCCATGATGCCGAGCTGCCCGCTGCGCAGGTCGCGGGCGCCGAGGGTGCGTTGGGTGATGAACTGATTGAAGCCCCAGTAGAAAAAATTGGGAATCCAGATACCGAACAGCAGCGCGGTCCAGGGGATTTCTGGATGATCAGCCGGCAGCACCACATGCAGTTTTTCACTGCCGGCGGCGAGAAACTGCTCCAATCCTCCCACCTTGTTGAGGCCGATGACGGTGATGATGGCGCCGCCGATGAGCAGCGCCGAACCCTGCAGCAAGTCCGACCAGACCACGGCCTTGAGGCCGCCGTAAATGGTGTACGCCCCGGCCAGAATGCCAATAGACCAGATGCCTATGTAAAGATCGATACCGAAAATGGCCTGCAGGCCGATGGCGCCGGAGTACAGCACCGAAGCCAGCGCCACGCCGACGTAGGCCATGAGCATGTACACCGCCATGAGGGTGCGCGCCGGTGTACCGTACCGGTGTTCGAGGAACTCGGGCATGGTGTAAATGCCCAGCTTCAGATAAACCGGCAACAGATACAAACCGATCACTACCAGGGATATGGCGGCGATCCATTCGTAGCTGGCGATGGCCAGACCCGCCGATCCGAAGCCGGCGCCGGCCATGCCGACGAAATGCTCCGTGGAAATATTGGACGCGATGAGCGAAAAACTGATCAGCCACCAGGTGAGGTTGCGGCCGGCCAGGAAGTAGTCTTCGGATGTGTCTTCCTTGCGGGATGCGTACAGCGAAACCGTTACCACCGTGGCGATGAACGCCACGAAAGCCAGCACATCGATCCAGGCTAAGCTCATCTCCTCCCTCCGTTCATCGATTTCCAGATCGCATGATGTCTTTCGTTTTCAATCGCAGTGGGACGATGCTCTTCAAAATAAAGCGCCATTTCAAATTTGCAACCGAAATGCTTCCAACGCATACCGCTCTGATGGATCGGTGTCCCCTCCCGCTCCTCAAATTTTGAGCTATCCATTCACGGATATGGGAGTCTCGTGCAGGACCGGTGCCTTGCTGCATGAGGTTGAGGACATGAGCACGAGCCCCCGATAGAATAAGGGCGCTATCGGTTTATGCACCTGTCGTTCGGGAAAAATTGCAGGTGTTTCGTATAAATGGGAAGCCTTTCTGCTTTTAAAGCGTTAAAAGATTGTAGCCCTGATGATTTTTTCGCATTCCGCCCATCCCAATCATAAAACACATTTACCTGGCGGGCCGGACATTGTCTGCGCGGTGTGACGCCCCCTAGCACTCGCAGCGCCGGCCCGCCTTTCTTCTATCTACCGGGTTTTAAATTGCACTCTTCTCCAGAATTGCCTACATTCCATGAATTTTCAAATCCAATGTCGCATTTTTAGGAGGATCCAATGAAAGGACGTCTCACAGTGGCACTGATGTTCCTGGTTTCATCCCATGCCATCGGGCAGCAGGCCGACAGCCTCAAATCCCCGTGGCAGCGAGAGGCCGTCGGCTCACTGAATTTGACCCAGGTCACGTTTGACAACTGGACTCAGGGCGGCGAGAACGCATTTTCCTGGCAACTGCTATTGGACACCAAACTGGCCTATCAGCACAAGTCGGTTTCCTGGAGCTTTTCCGGCAAGTTTTCGTTTGGTAAAACCCGCCTCGGGCAATCGGAATTCCGCAAATCGGTGGATGAAATCCGCCTGGAAAGTGTTTTGAAGTTCAAGGCGGCGCCGTCCATCGATCCATTTCTGGCAATCACCGCTCTGACACAGTTTGCACCGGCGTATGATTACGCCCTTGAAAACAAACCGAAAATCTCGGCGTTTCTCGATCCCGGGTATTTTACTCAGAGTCTCGGGCTCAGCATAACGCCGACAGAAGGGGTGAAAGCGCGCATGGGGCTGGCACTCAAAGAAACGGTCACCCGCAACCATCCCGCACCGTACGCGGATGATCCCAACACCCCGGAGGTGGAGAAAACCCGCATCGAGACCGGTATGGATATGGTGGCCGATGTATCGCAGAAGCTCAGTAAAACCATTTTGTTGACTTCCAAGTTGCAACTGTTTTCAAATTTAAAGGCGGTGGATGAAATCGATGTATTCTGGGACAACCTGTTTTCGGCGCAGGTGGCAAAATATGTTCAGGTGAACTTCAATTTTCGGCTGATTTACGACAAAAACGTTTCAAAAAAACGGCAGATCAACCAGTCGTTGGCCATCGGGCTGACGTATTCCTTTTTGTAAGGATGGGAATATCCCACAGGTCATGTCATAGCATGAACAGGCAATTTATGATGGAACACGGATGATACGGATGGCACAAATGCTCACGGATACAAATCACAAAAACGACCATCGTACATGACAGTGCTGGATTCAGGCAAAACTCCGTCATTTATTGATGTCGTTTTGTCTGGCTGCATCCGCGTTTCATCCGTGGCTGATAAAAAACGCCATTGTATCTTAAATTTGAAAATGGGCGGCCGTTCAGCGGTACCGTATGTTAAATTCACAAAAACGCTCCGCGTGCTCTGCGCCCCTGCGAGAAAACAAACGCAAATGCCGTTCTGTCGGTTTTTAAGATTCCGCGCTTCGCTCGCAATGACGAATGGGACATTGGTTGTCACCATCCCCAGGAGCCGTCGGTACGGCAGGTTGGC
>WFVT01000043.1 GCA_015491485.1 Candidatus Zhuqueibacterota bacterium | reverse complement strand
GTTACAGGCCATTCAATGCCCTGAACCCTCGCGGCCGGCGCTTTCAGCCGTTCTGCGTGAGCGGTTAGGATGGCTGGCCAGGCAGCATCCTGGCACATCGGTAGAAAAGCTGTATCGGGAATTTTGCCTGATGGAATGAAACCAATGTAGGCCGGTTGCTTTCCCCCACCGAATCGCCAATCTAAAAATAAGATTGTGCTAACACCGGAGAGACCGCTGTCATTCGCGACTGCTTTATGGAAGCATTTCTAAAAAACGGTTCGTAAGATACCATCCAAGAAAATATGATTTTGGATCGGCTCCCCTGCAATTTTTGCAAACTCACTGGTATTCCGGCAAAAAATTTTCCGGGCGGATACGCTGGCGCTGCTCCTGCAGGCGCCGCCATGCTTCCAATAGCTCGGTCGCATCTCCCCCCGAAGCCTCCCGTTCTTTGAGCTGCTCCTGGACGTCTTCGATTTTCATTTCCAACATGAGACTTTGCAGCTTAGCCAGGCAATCCGCCGCCCAGCGTTTATAATCTTTAGTCACCGCATCGCGTTCTTCTTTCGACATCAGCACCACCCGGGCGATGAATTCGGACAGGTGCGCATCATTGAAATAGTGAATGAGTTCTTCCGGTTCGGGACGGATCTGGTTCTGGTACAACTCAAACACCACCGCCGCTATGATCTGGAAATCTTCATTATAAAAGTCCGTAACTTCCATGAAACTGAAAATAAAAGGCACGGCTTCCCAGTACAATAGCATGATGCGGATCAACTCTTCCTCCACCGGACGGCTGCGTTCGGCGTAGCTGCCTTTCCGTTCCACGGGCAGCATAACCTGAATCTGCTCATCCGCCGGCTTCCGCCGCAACCGATACAACTTTCGCAACCGGCGAACTTCTTCCCACAACACCTCTTCATCGAGATTCATCTTCTCGGCGTAATAATGCACCATCTCCTGACGTTTGAGACCGTCCTGAATCTTGGCCAGGGTTTGCACCAGCGACTGCACCCGCTCGGTTTTCTCAAGATGGCCTCCTGCCTCGGGAATGCGCAGGGCTTTGAAATCCAATAGCGGGATGGCTTTTTCAAGCTGATCACGCAGCGCATCCGGCCCGTATTTTTGCACGAAGCTGTCCGGGTCTTCTCCTTCCTGCAGCTCGGCCACCCGAACATCCAGTCCCTGCTCAACCAGCACATCGGCGCCCCGCATGGTGGCCGCGGCTCCGGCGGTATCGCTGTCATACAGCAAAATCACGTTTTTGGTGTACCGCCGCACCAGCCGCGCCTGCATCGGTGTGAGTGCTGTGCCGGAAGTCGCCACGACGTTTTGAATGCCATTGAGAAACAGCCGCATCATATCGGTATAGCCTTCCACGAAAACGGCCAGGTCCTGTTCTCGGATGGCATCCCGCGCATGAAACAGTCCGTACAGGACATTGCTTTTATGATAGATCGGGGTTTCGGGAGAGTTTACATATTTGGGGATGGAATCGTCTTCGGCCAATCGCCGTCCGCCAAAGGCGATCACCTTGCCGGATAGGTTCAGAATCGGAAACATGACGCGGTGTCGGAAACGGTCATAATAACTGCCGTCGTCCCGCTTATTTAAAAGGCCGGCCTGTTCGAGTTTATCAGGGCTGAAATGCCGTTCGGTGGCGTATTTGAACAGGGCTTCGAAGGAATCGGGGGCATAGCCAAGGCGAAACATGCGGATACCTTCATCGGTGAAACCCCGGCTGTGCAAATAGTCCAGCGCCTTCCGGCCCGCCGGTGAATAAAGTTGCTGTTCATAAAATGCCGTGGCCATTTCGTTGATGTGATACAGCGCCTCACGGAGCTGGAGGTTGGCGTCCGATGTTTCTTCGGGCTCGGGGATGGCGATACCGGCACGTTTGGCCAGAATGCGCACGGCCTCCGGAAAGCTGACCCCTTCTTCCTTCATGATGAAAGTAAACACATTGCCGCCTGTACCGCAACCGAAGCAGTGAAAAATTTGCTTCTCGGGATTGACGCTGAACGAGGGCGTTTTTTCCGGATGGAACGGACACAGACCGAAAAAATTTCGGCCCTTTTGCTTCAGCGCCACGTAATCGGATACCACGTCCACAATATCGGACGCCATCCGAACTTCTTCGACAATGTGGTCGGGAATCATCGGCATGGATGAAACACACTCGCAGGGTTGTTCCTCTCTCCGGATTTGTTTCTTATAATACAAAAAATTTGCATGGCGAACAACAAAGAGATGGCTAAAAATAGCGGTTCATCAGAGAAGGGAACGATGGGACCTGTGCAAAACGCCCTTTCCCGCCACCGTCATGTTCACAGAAGCGGGGATGCATCACCGGTTTTGCTTTTGGATGTTTTTTGCCGGTGGGATGGCATCCGGGAGCAACCATTGCGGGATGGCCCTCCGGATGCATTTGGGAGCAACTTTTCAGCCTGCGGATTGGCGAAACACGAGATTTTCCCTGTCCTCGTCTTCATCCTCGAAGCGCGCTTTTTTCTCATACAGCTTTTTGCGGATGAAGAGTTCGACGATGTCTCGATCCAGCCGTCCGCGCTCTGCTTCCTCGCGCAAAATGGCCAGGCTCTTTTCCAGCGGCAGCGCTTTTTTATAGGGACGATCCGCCGCCGTCAGCGCATCGAAAATATCGCACACGGCCATGATACGCCCCTGAAGCGGTATCTGGTCGCCTTTTAATCCGCGCGGATAGCCGCTGCCGTCCAGCATCTCGTGATGCACCGCCGCATATTTGGGGATATTTTGCAGATCTTTGGTGAAAGGGATTTTATTCAAAATCGCCAGGGTTTGATCCACATGGCTTTGTATTTCTCTGTACTCGGCTTCGGTGAGATTGCCCCGGATCACCGAAAGGTTTTCGTATTCGAATGAGGTCAAATAAAAATGTTTTTCGCCCTGCAGATCTTCATAGGTTTTTTCCGCAATGGTCTTAAGCCGCTCCCGGTCTTCCTCTTTCAGAAATCCCGGCACGTTGATGCGTTTTAGAAACGCCAGATCGTCCTCCAGTTCCTGAAGCCGAGCCTGAAGCCGCTCCGCAATCGTCTTCTCAGCCTCGCCGGTCAACCGGCCTTTTGCCAGCAGTTCCGCTTTTTCGCGTTCAGCGCGTAAAATTTCCAGCAGGCGGATGGTTTCGAACCGGTTTTCAATCACCTGCATCTGGTCATCGGTCAGTTTGTTTTCTTTCTCCAGAACCGCCTCTCGCACACCGATCTTGCCGATATCATGCAACCAGCCGGCCATCTTCATCTCTTCGATTTCCTGAGGCGTAAAATGCACATCGGCGAAACGCCCTTCTTTTTCTTCATTTATTGCTTCCATGATGCGCACGGAATATTTTGCCACCCGCCCGGAATGGCCAGCCGTATGCGGACTTCGCGCATCGATGGCTTTGGCCGAATAGCGCACCAGCGAGCGGAACAGGTTGCGGATTTCATCGATGAGCCGGGCGTTTTGAATGGCGACCGCCGCCTGACTTGCCAGTGACAGAATCAGCGACTCATATTCTTTGCGGAACGGCACCACATTGCCGTGTTCATCCATGCTGTTGATGAGCTGGAGCACGCCGATAATTTCATCTTTATGATCGCGCATCGGCACCACCAGCATGGATTTGGTGCGGTAGCCCATCCGCTGATCAAAATCCTTGTTCAGCCGGTACTCCACCGTCGGCGGAATCAGGTAGGCGTCTTCGATGTTTAAGACCTCGCCGGTAATGGCCACATATCCGCCGATGCTTTCTTTGGTCAGCGGCAAATAAAACGATTTGAACTCCGTCTTTTTGCCGTTTCGGCGCTCCAGCGATTGGGTCTGGGCGACGATAAAGTTGAGCTTATCGCCTTCACGAATGTACAAACTGCCGCCGTCGGCATTGGTGAAGCCACGGGCTTCGCGCACAATCATTTCCAGCAAGCGATTCAGATTATGCTCGCTTGACAGCGCAATCCCGATTTTGTTCAAACGCGCAATTTGGCTTTCAAGGTCCTTGCGTGTTTGCTGCGAAGTCCCTGTCTCAATCGCCATAGTACGCCTCAACTCGTTGGTTTGTGTTGTTTGCCGCTTTAACAGCCCACGGTCTCAAAAAATGATCCCCCGATTGCCCGTGGACCGGCAATGAGTTATCTACAGCGCTCGGAATTCCCGCTATGATAATTGCGTTCAGCAATCCACAACGAAACATCCGGCTCCGTCGGCATTCAAAAGACACAATGGGGGTCACAGTCGCTAATAAAAACTGTAGCGGCATTCCATTCATTTGCGAAAAGGAATCATAGCACCGTTTTGCCTGCTACGCCCAGCGGCTGAAATCGTCTAAATCGTCGTCATCATCTTCCCGAATATCATCGAACATGCGCTGAATCATATCACCATAAATTCGGACATGATCGATTTCATCTTTGCTCAGCATGGAATTCTGATGCAATCCTTCCAGTACAAACTCCATGCCCACGGCGAGCAGGGCTTCGGGCTGATTTTTCAGATCAGGCATGAAACGGCGCGCCACATCGGCCAGCCCGGGCACTTGATGCAACCGCTCGCGAAAGGTGTCGTCGGCCAGGGTGTCTGAAAGGTCCAGTTTGCGGTCTCCCTTGAAATAATCGGTGATGCTCTGGTACGGATTTTTGCCTTTTTTGATGGCTGAGAACGGCTCGGGAAAATAATTCAAGAATATCGTTTTGATGGCTTTGCCGAGCAATCCCTTGGCCACATTGACCACGCCTTCCTGTTCCCCCTCGTAAACCAGTTCAATTTTGCCGGTTATCGCAGACAGCGATGCAAACAAATCACACACCCGTGGCACGATCTCTTTTTCATTGCAGATAAAAGCTCGGCGTTCGGCATTGCTGACCACATTTTCCAGCAGCGAGATTGTCATCCGCGCGCTGACACCGCTTTTCTGATCGACAAATTCGCTCTTTCTGGCCTCCACCGCCGTTTGCTCGATAATTTCGCGCAAAACCGGCAGGATGCGCACCGGCAGGCTGTCACGCTCCACCCAGGCTTCCTGCGCGGTGATTTTCATACCGGATTGAATGTCTCGCGGGTAGTGGGTCAAAATCTGCGAGCCGATGCGGTCTTTCAACGGCGTAATAATGTTACCCCGGTTGGTGTAATCTTCCGGATTGGCGGAATACACCATCAGCACATCGATGGGGATGCGTACAGGGAAGCCGCGGATCTGGATATCTTTTTCCTGCATCAAATTGAACAGACCGACCTGAATGCGCGGTTGCAGATCCGGCAACTCGTTGATGGCAAAAATTCCGCGGTTGGTTCGGGGAATGATTCCGAAATGGATCACGCCCTCGTGGGCGTAATGCAACCGGTGCATGGCCGCTTTGATGGGATCGATGTCGCCGATGAGGTCAGCAATCGTGACATCCGGCGTGGCCAACTTTTCACCATAACGCGCTTCCCGGCCGATCCATTCGATCTCGACATCATCGCCGTACTCCGCCACCTTATCGTGACAGGCCTTACAGACCGGCCGGAATGGATTGTCATTGATTTCACAGTCTTTGATAATGGGAATATACTCATCCAGCAAGTTGGGAAGCATGCGGATAATGCGGCTTTTTGCCTGCCCCCGAAGGCCGAGCAGAATGAAATCATGCCGCGAAAGAATGGCGTTGTAAATTTCCGGAATGACGGTATGCTCATAGCCGATGATCCCCGGGAACACTTCCTCACCGGCTTTGAGTTTGCGGATCAAATTCCGCCGGATCTCCTCTTTCACGGGCAACACCCGGTAACCGGAAGCGCGTAACTCGCCGATGGTTTTCAGTTTCAGCAGATTTTTATCCATGCGCGATGATATCCTTATGAGGATGATGACTTATCGCCAAAGTAGAAAAACTGATCCAATAACCGAACGTACGAACTCCAGCGGGTATCATCCTTGTGTTCACGTTTTTTGATGCGGTAGAACGCATTGAGTTTGGAATCGATTTCGTCGGCATAGTAGAGCAGGAACGCTTCTGCCATCATCGGCACCACGGGCGATGCCTGTTCCAAACGCCCCTGATGGCTCAAAATTAAATGTTGCAAGCGCTTGCTAAGTTCCTCGGGAAACGTCGAAATTTCCCGAATGCGATCGAGGACCATTTGATTGCCGATAACAATGTGCCCGAGCAGCCGGCCCTCATCGGTATAATCGAATGTCGGGCCGTGCTGATAGCTCTCAATTTTGCCGATGTCATGCAACAGGGCGGCGGTCAGCAATAAATCGCGATCGATTTCCGAATACAGCGAAGCGAGCTTTTCACAGATGCGAGCCACTCCGACGGTGTGTTCCAGCAAGCCGCCCCGATAGCCGTGATGCCACATTTTCCCGCCGGGAGCATCGCAAAACGACTTGCGAAAAGATTCATTCTCGGTAAACTTGCGCAACAATGATTTTAAAAACGGGTTCACCACCTCAGAGGCGAGCCGGAGAAACTCATTCCACAATTGCGGAATTTCTTCATCCACCGCGGGCACCAGAAGGGACATATCCACAGCGTCGGCTTCGCGCGCCTTTCGCATGCGCTGGATCGAGATGCGCTTTTGTCCCTGGTAACTCTGCACCTGCCCCTGAATCTTCACAATATCGCCGGGAGATAGCTCTTTGGCCAGTCTCTCGGCGTTCTCCCACACATTCCCGGCGATATGACCGGTGGCATCGGAAATATCGACGGCAAGGTAATAGCCCTGGTTGTCGCGCCGCGATTTCAAATCGGCTCGGCGCAAAACATAAAATCCGGTTACCTCGTCACCCATGTGGAAGTCGGCAATGGGCTTGGATTCCATCCGTTTTCCTCCGGCTCCGGGGAGCATCCAAAAACGGCAACCATGTTCCCGGGCAGCCTGAGCCCGGATTCCCTGAACAGGGATTTTGCGGCTACCCGCCTGACCCACTCGGGTCCGGTGCAAGCGACTTTTGGACAGTCCCGCTCATCACCTGACGGCAATTCATGATTTTTAAAATATACATAAATCCACATAAAATCGCCACAAGAAAAAACCCACTCCAATGGCATGGTTTTGCTCCAACCCACGATCGACTCATGCGGCGATAGCCGGCCCGGCTGGGATCAGGCATAGAATTCCGCCGTCCAGCCTAAAACAGGTGTTTCAAGATAAAACAGCTTGTTTTAAAAAGTGTTTCAAATTGTTTAAATCAACTAACAGGATAACTCTTTGATTTTGTTGCTTTCATCCCGAATAAACAGGTGTCACAAAAATGTGGCATTCTATTTGTAAAGCTCTGTTTACCTGCCTGAACAAATCATAAAATAAATCGTGGCCAATAAGGACGTTTTCAGCCGAGGACAGGAGCATGGACGCAAACGTTTTGCATATCGAGGAAGGATTAACATCAATGGCCAATCCCGCCAACCGCAGGCATCACATCCTGTTGGTCGATGACGACCCCAACATGCACATCATCTGCAAAAAATACCTGGATAAAGCCGGCTACATTATGCATTCCGCGAAAAACGGTGAAGAAGGTTTGCGGATGTTGCAAGACTATCCCATCGACCTGATTCTTTTGGATTACATGATGCCCGGCATGGATGGCTATTCCTTTTTTAAGACCCTCAAGTACAGCCCGGAATATGCCAGCTTTCATAAAATTCCGGTCATTATGCTTACGGTGCTTTCGGAAAATCATCCGCAGCGGAAACGCTTGCTGAAAATGGGGTTGTCATTATATTTGAACAAGCCTTTTGGCGGCAAAGAACTCCTAAATGTGATCGAAAACGTCTTTATTGCCAACAAGATTCAGGTCAAGCGGCGCGAACAACAATATCAACGCCTGCAGCAGGCGCGCCAGATCGCGATCGAGAACCGGAAATTACGGCATCAACTTCGGCAGGCGTCGGTGTTGCACGGCATCGTCGGTTCCAATCCTAAAATGAAGGCGATTTTTGAGCGCATCAAAAAAGTCGCCAGCACCGATGCCAATGTTCTGATCACCGGTGAAAGTGGCACCGGCAAAGAGCTGGTCGCCCGTGCCATTCATATGTGCAGCCAGAGGGCGAATGGCGAATTTGTGCCGGTGGATTGCGTGGCGCTGCCTGGCCCGCTCCTGGAAAGCGAGTTGTTCGGCTATGAAAAAGGCGCCTTCACCGGCGCGACACACGAAAAAAAAGGCTTATTTGAGCTGGCGCACCGGGGCACATTTTTCCTGGATGAAATCGCGGAACTGCCCATCGAACTGCAAGCCAAATTGTTGCGGGTACTCCAGGAACGTCAGTTTCGCCACCTCGGCGGGAAGGAACTGATCAATGTGGATATCCGTGTCATCGCCGCCACCAACCGGGACCCGCTTGAAGCCGTGAAACAGGGACAATTGCGCGAAGACTTGTATTACCGCCTCAATGTGGTGCCCATTCACTTGCCGCCGCTCCGCGAACGCCGCGAAGACATCCCTTTGCTGGTGTATCATTTTCTGGAAAAATTCTCCCTGCGCAATGGCAGCGGGCCGATGAAAATCAGCGATGACGCTATGACGCTTTTGCTCCAATACAATTGGCCCGGCAATGTTCGCGAGCTTCAAAACATTGTGGAGCGCATGGTCAGTCTCGCCAGCGGGGATTCCATTACGGTGGACGATTTGCCGGAACACATCCGCGAACATCAGCAGTCGGACACCATGCAGAATTTGACCTCATTGCCGTTGCGAGAAGCACGAGAGCGGTGGCTGGAAAAGTTTGAGAAAAATTATCTGATTGAACTGTTACAGGAATGCCGGGGCAACATTTCCCAGGTTGCCCGACGAGCCGGCGTCAACCGGATGACCATTTACCGGATGCTGAAAAAATACAATATTGGTCTCGAGTTGGAAATCAGGCCGTAATGATTTGAATAAATCGCAATAACACTGCTACATTTGTAACAATATTGTGACAGAATTCAATAGAAGCACCGGAGACGTTTAATCTGCATAACATCTTATTTTTACAGCAGTTTTATACCACGAAACCACTTCACGATTTCTGGCACAGTTGTTGATTATATTCTGCACGTCGTATAGAGTTTCTGGCTGTGAGGGATAATCGGAATATCAACTCCTGCCTCGTCATCGGAATAGGGTAATCACCGGGAGCGGTTCAGGAAACAGGAACCCGGGGGCACATCGGCAAGTGAAACTTGCGAAGCCATGATGCATCATTTCTCCTGAGCCCGCTCCGGCAACCATTTACAATCCAGGACTTGCACCACTTCATTGCACTCCATCCAGGTCTATTTAGGGACGAATAACCGGAGGAGTACCGCCATGGCCACTCCAACATCACAAAAGGGGGTTTTGGATTGGGAAAATGACCGCTCTTTCAAGCGGGACCTGATCCAGGACATCCTTTGCCAGATCGATTATCAGGCGGCGTTACGCGCTCGGGTGGTGGACATGAGCTGCGAAGAAATGGAAGCCGAGCTGGATAAGCTATCCACACGTGCCTTGCTGAATTGGTACGAGGCATTTCTTCATATACGCAGCGAGCTTATGTTCGCCGGATACGAGTTAAACGGCCTGAAAGTCCTCGATCGGCCTATCGACAGCATCAAAAAACTGATGGAAAATGATCCCAATTTTGATCTGAAACAGTATATTTTTTAACGAGGCGAACATGCAGGATCGGATTGAAACGACGGCCGATGGTTCTGCGACCGATTTGTGGGAAGGGCTGCCACCGGGACAGATCGATGAGGAATTGTTTGTTTTAGCGTTATTCCTGCTTTCGCGGTCTCCCGAATTTAACGCCGCGGCTGTTGATGCCACAACCGCCAACGCCATGGACGGAGGTCTGGTAAACGCTGGAAAATCGCCTGGGGAAGCCGGCCATTAAAAACAGCGAAAAGAGCATCCCCCTGTTGCAAGCAATTGCGGAATCAATCACGGAGCCTATTTCCCATTCTCATTTTCGACGGCTGGATGAATAGGCGGTTTCATGAGCCCCGGCTTCCGGAGCCTCCAGATTGTCGCCCTGCTGCAAACATGCAACAATGGGAATGATTTTCTCGGAGAACTTGATGACCGCCTCGTTGCACGACGCACAGGCATGAGACTAATTCAGGATATACATATCCGGATCGACGGGCTTGCCGTGTACGAGCACTTCGTAATGCAAATGCGGCCCCGTGGTCTTGCCGGTTTCGCCCACGAGCCCAATGACTTCCCAACGTTTAATTTTCTGCCCTTTGGTGACCAGAATTTTCGATAAATGCGCATACCGGGTTCGGATGCCGTTGCCGTGATCGATAATGACTTCCTTTCCATAGCCCTTTCCCGGAACATAGGAGGTTTTAGCCAGAATCACGACGCCGGCTGCCGATGCATAGACCCGCGTTCCCACCGGCGCTGAAATATCCAACCCATCATGGTGTTTCATGACATCGGTAAACGGATCCAGCCGCAAGCCATATTTGTCCGAGATGCGTCCTTTCATGACCGGACGGATGGAAGGCAGGTGTTTGTAACGCTCTTCTTTATCCTTTAACGTGGCGAGAATCTCCTGCCGCTCTTCGGTGTACAGGTTAATACGGCGTTCAATCTCTTCCACTTTCTGATGCAGCATGGAGACGGTTATGCTCACGGTATCGGGGATGATATTGGCATCTTTAAAGGCCAGGTCCATATCGGCACCACCGACGCCAACCCGGCGGATATCGCCATTCAGGGGCGGCATATCGGCAAACACACGCAGATCGTCGTTTTCTTTCTCCAGAAATTGGATGTGATCTTCCAGGACGGCGACTTTGCCCTGAATCTTTTCAAGATGGCTGACCAATGAGGCATTCGTGCGACTGAGCTGTTCAATTTTGACGCTGTGATAAAAGTCGGTAAACAAGGCGATGGTGGCCCCCACCAGCAGTAGCATAACGACAAAGACAAATGATAGAATGGATAAAACCCTCTTCCAGGTGAGCACGATTTCCTGGGCTTCCGAGCCGTTAAATGAAAAATAGATAAGTTTGATATTCTTATCGTGCATTTTTCCTTCCTCCTTACCGAATAGACCTGCTACCCCGTTCTTCACCTGCGTCTTCTTTTATATGCCCCTGCGTATCCACCCCGGATTGGGTACATTTCTCCCCGCGTCAAAATGCCCTGTATTGTTGAAACGACGGTGTGTGCTGAAAGTCAACGTCGAATTTCAATGATGTCAAAACGAGTAAAATATACAGGCCAAAAGCCCCTTTGTCAATGATAAACGGTCTTTTTTAATGCATTTATTGAGATTTTTCCTTCTCATTCAAGAAGAGAGACACAATTCCCACTTCACAATGTGAGGCTGAGTTTCAGCATACGAAATGATCAGGATTAGCAAACAAAAAGGAAATCTCGGATCAATCTGACGGGGTCCTCAATACGTAGAACTATTCTGTTGGACAGCCGGGGATGCGAGCCCTTTCAGAAAGACGCCGGTTTCGAAATCAGCTATCCTCGCCGAGAAACGGGCGCAACGCTTTACTTCTTGAGGCATGCCGCAAACGCATAATGGCTTTTTCTTTAATTTGCCGCACACGCTCACGGGTGAGATTAAACAATTCACCGATTTCTTCAAGCGTCAGGGGATGTTCTCTGCCCAGCCCGAAATACAATTTAATCACTTCGGCTTCGCGCTTGGTGAGGGTGGAAAGGGCGCGTTCCAGCTCAATCTTCAAGGATTCATCGATTAAAGGACGGTCGGGCGAAGGCATATCCTCATTTTCCAGAACATCCAGAAGCCGGCTTTCTTCGTCCTGATTGAAGGGGGCATCGAGGGAGACGTGCTTGCCAGCCATTTGCAGCGTGTCGGAGACTTCATAGGGCGTCATTTCAAGCTGCTCAGCGATTTCCTCTTCAGACGGTTCGCGTTCAAATTCCTGTTCCAGCTCGCTGAGCACTCGCCCGATTTTGTTCAGGGCGCCCACGCGATTCAGCGGCAAACGCACCACACGCGACTGTTCCGCCAGGGCCTGAAGGATAGACTGTCGGATCCACCAGACAGCGTAACTGATAAACTTGAATCCGCGCGTTTCGTCAAACCGCGTGGCAGCTTTGATGAGGCCTAAATTGCCCTCATTGATCAAATCGCCCAGAGAGAGACCTTGATTCTGATACTGCTTAGCGACGCTGACCACAAACCGTAAATTGGCCTTGGTCAGTTTTTCCAGCGCCTCCTCATCGCCTTGTTTAATCCTTTTGGCAAGCTCAATCTCTTCTTCTGGCTTTAATAAAGGGACTTCTGCAATTTCTTGTAGGTACTTTTCAAGGGACTGCTCAGAGCGGGAACGGCGTGGTCCGGTGAGTCTTGCCAAAATACCTCCCTCCATTTTGGGCAGATTGGAAAACGGGATACAAATTCAAGTTAGTATAGTAATTTTTTTCAAATTTGTCAATATTTTTTACAGCCGCTTTCTTTCAAAATCATAACCTTTGCAAACGAGTTTTATATTGCTTTTTATGGAATTATTGCAAATATTTACGGCTAAAATTCGTACATATCCGAGGCGTCACCATGCATAAAATTACTGTGTGTGAACATCCCTTCATCCAGCACCGCCTGACAATTTTGCGAGATAAAAGCACACCGGTACATCAGTTCCGGCTTGCCTTGAGAGAATGCGGTGCTCTCATGGCTTATGAAATGGCCAAAGACCATCCCACGAAGACCGTTCGTGTTCAAACCCCGCTGGAACCGGCAAATGGCTTGCGCATTGAAACGCCCGTGGTTTTAATCGCCATTCTGCGTGCCGCACTCGGCATGGTGGAAGGCATGGCGGAGTTCTATCCCGATGCGCGCATCGGGCATCTGGGCATGTACCGCGATCCCAGGACGCTGCAACCCGTGTTTTACTATAGCAAACTGCCTGCGGATTTGAACCACCATCCCATCATCCTGGCCGATCCCATGCTGGCCACCGGCGGGAGCATCGTCGCTGCGCTGGATGAGCTGAAGAAATTCGATTGCCTTACT
The DNA here is from genome assembly GCA_015491485.1 of Candidatus Zhuqueibacterota bacterium. Taxonomy (GTDB): domain Bacteria; phylum Zhuqueibacterota; class Zhuqueibacteria; order Zhuqueibacterales; family Geothermadaptataceae; genus Hydrothermovivens. The sequence continues at coordinate 198 of WFVT01000043.1, read as the reverse complement.
GCGGTGAAAATAGCGACCCTGATTGCCGCGCCGGAGGGCATAGCGCGAGTAAGAGAAAAATATCCGGATGTTCCGATTTATACCGCCGCGGTGGACCGGCAACTCAACGAGAAAGGCTACATTCTGCCCGGACTGGGCGACGCAGGAGATCGGCAGTATGGCACGGCGTAACCTTTTGACAGTATGGCTGCTATTCAT
>WFVT01000042.1 GCA_015491485.1 Candidatus Zhuqueibacterota bacterium | reverse complement strand
GATAGATTCCGGGTTCGGCCACCTCACCCAGCACATGCACGCGGAGGTAGCGCAGCTCCACCAGATTGAGCCGCACCGTGCCTTCCACATATTTTTTCCGCGCTGCGGTTTTGATCTGGTCCTGCACCTGCGCCAGCGGCTTGCCCGCCACGTGAAAAAGGCCCAACGTCGGAATGAAGAGCTTGCCTTCTGCAGAAACGCTCGCCGGCCAACCAGTCTCCGCATAGGTGGGAATGATGATGATAAAACGGTCGCCGGGACCAACGATGTATGTTGCGGGATCGACCGCCTTTTCCAGGATCAGCGCGTTTTCCGGCAGGTCGAGAATGGGCTGTCGGGGCTTTTGCAATTCATCGAGCGTAGGCAACCGCGGTTTCTGGGCGCGCGGCGCGGGAATGTCCTGCGCCATGGCCTGCCATGCCATGGTATAGAATAAAACACTAACAACACTTAAGCGAATTGCGTTCATAGGATTCATTCACATGATTGAGTTTTCGATGGATGGGATGGGGAGGCTGGTGCGGCATACAAAGCAAAGGCGCGGAGCCGCTCTCACACTTTGTGCTGAATCGTTTCGTGAGCAGCTCTCAGCGCCGAAGGCCTGTATGCACAATTTAGGAACATCTCAAAGTTGGAAAAAGCTCGAGCGATTTATCCTCAGCTCGTTCAATGCCCGTGCGTGGTGCGATGATATGAATTGGTCCCGCATCCCAGACGAACGACTTTTTTCTTGAGCTCCTGACTGATATTCTTGGTCGCGTTGCGGGTATCCACCACCAGTTTGGTGTTTTTCACGATGAAATCGTAATCATACGCATCGTGATCGGTGGCGATGACCACGCAATCGCTGTTCTGCAAAACCTCCCTGGTTAAATCCACCGACTGATACGTGGTGCCGTTAACACGCAACTCCGGCACATAAGGATCGTTGTATTTCAGATTCTGCGCACCGCGCTGATGCAGCAGCTCCATAATCTTGATGGCCGGTGAGTTGCGGGTGTCATCTACATTTTTCTTGAACGCGACACCCAAAATCAAAAACTGCGCTGAGGGAATAGCGCCGCCGTTCACCGACAGTGACCGAATAATGAGATCGAGCACATAATACGGCATGTTTTCATTGGTTTCCGCCGCCAGCTCGATGAAGTTGGTGTGAAAATCAAACTCTTTCGCCTTCCAGCTCAAGTAGTACGGATCGACCAATATACAATGTCCGCCGATCCCCGGCCCCGGGAAGAACGGCATGAAACCGAACGGTTTGGTAGAGGCGGCTTCAACCACTTCCCAGATGTCAATCCCTTCCATCCGATCGCAAAGCTGCGCCAGTTCGTTCACCAGCGCAATGTTGACACTCCGGAAAATATTTTCCAGCAACTTGGTCATTTCAGCGGCTTTGGGACTGGACAGCGGCACCACTTTCGCGATGACCTGGCTGGAAATCTGAACCGCCAGATCGGTGCATTTCGGTGTTACGCCGCCCACCACCACCGGCGTGTTGGCGGTCGTCCATGTCTTGTTCCCGGGATCGATGCGCTCCGGAGAATAAGCAAGGTAAAAGTCTTCACCGACTTTCAGTCCGTTGGCTTCAAGAATCGGCTGCACCAGTTTTTCCGTGGTCTCCGGATACGTCGTGCTTTTGAGAATGATCAGTTGCTCTTTGCGCAAACCGCTGGCAATTCCCCGGGCGGCGTCCCGAATGTACGATACATCCGGCTCTTTGTTGTCGGTAAACGGCGTCGGGACGCAGATGAAAATGACGTCCATTTCGCTAATGCGCCGGTAATCGGTTTCCGCCTCGATCCGGCCCATTTGCACCATTTCTTTCAATAAACCGGAATGGACGTCCTGAATGTAGTTCTCTCCCTGCCTCAGTTTTTCGATTTTGCCGGCATCGCTATCAATCCCCACGACTTGAAAGCCGGCTTTGGCATACTCAACCGCCAGAGGCAAGCCGACATAACCAAGCCCGATAACACCCACAACGGCAGTCTTATCCCCGATTTTGGATTCCAAATTCACAGCCAATCTCCCTTGTGTGTTGGTGGATTCACTCCGGCCGGAACTGCCAGCCAAGGCGACAGCCGACCCCCCTTAATCAATTGGAGCACAATTCGGTGCTGCGGTGCTATTTTATATACAGTTTATAGCGACAGTATAAAAAAAGTGCCGAAAGCGCTCCGCAAAACTTCAGGAGATTCAGCCAGTGCACGGACAAGGGGTGCTAAAGGGCCATTTGATAATTGCTCTTGTAAAATTCCAAATATTCCCCGCTTTTTAGTTTTTCCCACCACCACCGGTTTTGAACATACCATTGGATGGTGTCATGCATGGCCTCGTCGAAGGAGTGGCTGGGCTGCCAACCCATATTGCGGATTTTGGTGCAGTCCAGGGAATATCGGCGATCGTGACCGAGCCGGTCTTTGACAAAAGTCATGAGGCTTTTGGGCTTGTTCAATTCCCGCAAAATGATTTCGGTGATTTCCAGATTATTGCGCTCGTTGCCCGCTCCGATATTGTACACTTCGCCGTCCGTGCCGTTATGGTAAAGAAAATCAATCGCATCACAGTGATCTTCGACGTAAATCCAATCACGGACGTTCTTGCCGTCGCCGTAAATGGGCAGGGGTTTGTCCTCCAGGGCGTTGGTTACAAACAGGGGGATCAACTTCTCGGGATACTGATACGGGCCGAAATTGTTGGAGCAGCGTGTAATGATTACCGGCAGACCGTAGGTGACAAAATAGGAAAACGCCAGACGATCGGCGCCCGCCTTGGACGCCGAATATGGGCTGGATGGCATTAACGGATCCGTTTCTTTGAACGAGCCATCCTCGATGCTGCCGTACACTTCATCGGTGCTGATCTGAATGAACTTTTCCACGCCATGTTTCCGCGCTGCTTCCAGCAAGACAAACGTGCCAAACACATCGGTGCGGATAAAATCGTCCGGACGACCAATCGAACGGTCCACGTGACTTTCGGCGGCAAAGTTGACCACCACATCTGCTCTTTGCGTCAGCCGGTTGACCACCTCTTCATCGCAAATATCGCCTTTGACAAATTCGTAACGCGCATCATTTTCGATATCGCGCAGATTGTCAAGGTTGCCGGCATAGGTAAGCTTGTCGAGGTTGATGATATGGATGTCATCGTATTTTTTGAGCATATAGCGGATATAATTGCTGCCGATGAATCCTGCACCGCCGGTCACGAGAAACGTTTTCATGCTGCCGTCTCCAGATGTAAGGTTCAAAAAATCGTCCTTTCAAGCGTGGCAATTTACAAATTCATGGTTTAAAAGTCAATGCTTTTATCCTCGGAAAAATGATACTAAAGGTTGAAGAATGTTTAAGTTATGTAAAGAATGGAGTGGCTGCTCGGGCATGGAATTGGGGGAATTCGCAGGGCTTCCGGCGGCTTGCGGATTTTCTCGGAAGGTGGGGCCTTTCTGCGATCGCCAGGCTGCAGCAAGGATTTTGTCCCGGTTGTTGCAGAAAGGCTGAGCAGCGATCCGATCAACGGTAGCCCTGCCGGGACGGATCCGGTGCCGGGGGGGACGCCAGGATAAGCCGTCCGCAAACTTTCTCCGGAAGAAGTTTGCCGCGCG
>WFVT01000041.1 GCA_015491485.1 Candidatus Zhuqueibacterota bacterium | reverse complement strand
GCTTAATTCAAATGAAAAAAACCTTCAACTCAATGGGAGACCATAGATGATTCTGCCAAAAGCCTGGATATTCCGGATTCTCATAATTGCCGGAATGATACAGTTGGCATTTTCAGCCCGTTCTTTGGTGTATGCTGAAAACAAGCCCGGGTTTATTTTGCTGGCACCGGACCGGGGATTTATGGGAAACAATGAAATTCGTGAGGTCTTTCATGAATTTCAAACACGCATTGCACCTTATCCTGCCCATCTGGTTTTTGCCGGTAAAACCAGGATGGAGGATTATTTGACCGAGGCCGTAGATTCCCTGAAAGCTCAAAACGTCACAAAGATCGTCGTGATCCCGCTGTTCTTTTCGGAAACCCATTGGGCATGGCGTCGGGCGCGGGCGCTGCTCGAGCCGAGCGCAACAGTTGATCGTGGCGATCATGAGGCGTCGGTGCAGTCTCCAGAGCGCGTGGCGATTGAATTTGCTCCCACCATGTCGAATAGCTATCTGACGGAACAGATTCTTGAAGATTTGGCGCGTGAAATGAGCGAAGATCCGGAGCGAGAGGAACTGGTTATTCTGGGGGCCGGCGCCGAAACCCTGGAAGACGCCAGAGCAATCGAGGAAACGATCCGCCGGCTCAGCGTGCCGACTCAAAAGCGGTTGGGCTTTCGCGAAGTGCATGTTTTTGTATTGCTTGAGCGAAAAGCGGAGAATTCCAGGGAACATAATCAAAAGATTTATGCAACGATTAAAACGTTAAGCGAACAAGGCAACAAAAGCATCCTGGTCATCCCCTTTTTTATCAGCTACAAATTAACCCCCATGATGTCACTGGAAAACAGAATCAGGCGGGGCGGCTTAAGAGGGATTTCAGTGCGTTATACCGGCCGATCGATTCTGCCTCATCCCAATGTGGTGCGCTGGGCCGTAAAAACGGCCAATTCCCACATTCCCATAACACGGGAGGAGGTCGGTATTGTCTTCATGAACCATGGCTCATATTATGAATACAATGAGAAAATGCGCCGGACGGTGCGGCCTCTGGCGGAAGCATACAAACTGGAATTTGCCATGAGCATGGCCGATCCGTTGCTGATTCAGCAGGCAGTGGATCGGTTGGAGGCACGAGGAGCGCGGCATATCATTTTGCTCCGGGTGGTTTCCATGAAGCGATCTTTTCGTGACAAAAGTCGGTATATCCTCGGATTGGATGATACGTATTTGCATCAAACCACACGGCCGCCGGATCGGGTCAGGTCTGCTGCGGTTTTCCATACCGCCGGCGGCGTCGAAGATGACAGCCTGTTTGCGGCAGTGTTGCTGGAACGGACTCTGTCCATAAGCCGGGAACCGTCCAAAGAAGTTGTGATCCTCGTGGCTCACGGCCTCGGCGATGATGAAGGGGATGCTTACTGGCGGACCGTATTGCAATCTTTAGCAAGACAAATGCAGGCAATGGCGGAAGAGAAATTCAGTGACATTTGGGTCGCGACATGGCGTGAAGACTGGCCCGAGAAGAGGAAACAGGCGGTCAAGGAGGTCCGCGCCATGATCCATGAAATCCGGAGCAGTGGTCGGCGGCCGCTTTTGGTGGCAGCGCGCATCGAAGGTAACGATCCCGAAGCTGAATATCTCAAAGACCTGAATGTGGCTTTCAACGATGAAGGATTTTCCGGACATGCGAATCTCGTCCGGTGGTGTATCAAAACCATTGAAAGCGTCCTATCCGATTTGCAGCCGCGGAATATGGTTCAGAAATAAAGCAACAAAACGATGTTTTCCCGCCGAATTTGAGGGATGCAACCGGGCTTGCTGGTTGCATCCCCGCATGGATTTACCATCCAATAAAGCCCTTCCAGGTTTTTCTGCATTTCTCATTTATTAAATGCCACTCCACCATCCACAGAGGGCTGCCGTCCCCGCTCGGCCGCGGCGGCGCTGCAAGCCCGGGCGCAAACCGGCTGTGTAAAATTTTGCAGTACGGTCATCTTCTTTTCCGCAGTTTTCTGCGTTGATGTTACAAACTTTAAACTTGATAACGACAACCTGTCAAATTCGGTCTTTGGGACGGCATCTGTATTGTCATTGGGATCGCGTTCAAAGAGGCTGCAAAAAATCATGGAAGCCCGATAGCGACCGGCGGCGATAAAAACCGCGTTATTGAGCGCAGCGGTATTTTCACTGCTCGGCATTGACGTAGAGATGGCATTATAGCCTGCATCTGCTTGAGGCCTGAGGCCGGCGGCGATGGCTTCGGTTGGTGCAGGCAAAAACATCGCTTCAAGCGAAGGATTCGCGGATGAATCAAGGACGTCGTTTCAGACTCCCCCAGGAAAAATATAAACGGTTTCTGAAAACCGCCCGGCGGTCTGTTCGCCGAGATTATCGTAAGCCGGGAAACCATCGTACGGTTCTTGCTGAATGGCGCCATCCGCTTTGGCTGTTTCTCGGCTTTATCCTGCCATTCGGGTTGATGTATGCCCATCTCGTTCACCATCGTTCCGTCGAGGCAGAAGGACCGCCTTTTTCGGAAAGTCACCCGGTGCGGTTGGCTTACGGCCAATCGCGAAGTCTTGCGCCGTTGCCGTCAGATTCAGTGCCATCCAATACCGCATCTAACAGAAAGCCGCACAATTTGGCCGGGATTCGACATGTAACATCAATGACGAATCGGAAGATGCCGACGGCCCGCGCGCGTGCGCACATCCGACCGGGGCCATCAGTACCCGCCGCACTGGCCATGCCGGAAACCAGGCTCAGGCTTCCGGATCACGGAATAAGAACGCTGGATATAGCATGGAACCGCCAGACCGGCGGACCGCCGCCTGATCGTGAAAGGGCATCCCGGATGGATCCGCCCGAAAAAATCAATCCTGCACGGCTGGTGGGAGTGCAATTGGCTTCGGCCATTGCCGGCTACCGCATTTTTCAAAAGTACAATCAATTTTTTGGTGGCGTCGCACAACCGTTCAAAATTGGCAGTGACTGGACGAAAGACAATGCGATTTATTCGGATGAGCTGCTGCATTTTCAGGGAAGTTACCGGTTGACTCAGGCGATTACAGAGCTATACCGGTGGGCCGGGGTATCACAAAACCGGGCGGAATGGCTTGGCGCGACGATTGCGGCGACGGCAATGACCTTTCTTGAATACATCGATGGCCGGCGAGCCAATGATGAGGCCAGTTATTCGGACCTCACCGCCAACTTTCTCGGCGTGACGTTTGCACTATTGAAGCCGCGCGTTCCGCTGTTCCGTTATATTGACTTCCATGTCAGCTATCGCGGACTTACCGATCCGCTGCAGAAGCAAAAGCTGCTGAATTATGACCGTATTACTCATTGGCTGGCAGTGGAGATGGAGCCTTTGACCGGGCTGCCATTTCACGCCGCCGTGGGCTATGGTGTCAGTCATGCTTTCCAGAAAAATGCTCACCCTAAACTCCTGCTTGGCTTCGGTATCGGTCTTGGCCAACTCCTGAAAAATCACCTGATCCGTCTTCCGGGCCCGTTCCAATGGCTGGATGTGTACCAGATCGGGGTACAATTTCAGGTGATGTGAACGCGCCGCTGATCCCCTTGGCTTCCTCAAAAACAGGTGCCAATGTCTTTTGTGTGTTTGAATGACAATGCACGTCGCCATCCGAATCATGCCGGTGCCGGAAGAGCTCGATCGTGAGGCCTCATTCTGCGGCTGTCAGGCATCCGTGACGATGAAGACCGAAGCTTCCCATGGCTGTCCCGCTAAAACAGTTGCTTCTTTTGCAAAATCTTTTTATTATGCAAAAATTTTCGGAGATAGCCAAACGTGTAAACCTGTTGAGGTCATGCCAGAGACGATCGTTTTAACCGGAGACAATCTCGATTTTGATAAAGCGCTGAAAATTATTTATGACCGGGCGCTCGTTGCCATCGCCGAAGAGTCCCGGCAGCGGGTGCGGCAGGCTCGAGCCGTGGTGGAAAGACGACTCGCTGACGGAAAACCCATTTACGGCATCAATACGGGTTTTGGCAAGCTGGCGGATGTTCGAATATCCGCGGATCATCTGGACGAACTCCAGGAAAATCTGGTGCTGAGTCATGCCTGCGGTGTCGGCGAGCCCATTCCTGGCGAGGCGGTTCGCGCCATTCTGTTATTCAAAATCAATACATTGATTAAAGGGTATTCCGGCGTGCGCGAAGAGGTGGTGGATGCATTATTGGCGCTGCTGAACCAGAATGTGCTGCCGGTGATTCCGGAAAAAGGGTCGGTGGGAGCGTCCGGCGATTTGGCGCCGCTGGCACACCTTGCGCTGGTCCTGCTTGGCAGGGGCAAAGCCGCCATCGATGGCAAAATCGTCACGGGAGATGAGGCCATGAAGCATGCGGGCGTGCGGCCGCTGCAGCTCAAAGCCAAGGAAGGATTGGCGCTCCTCAATGGGACGCATTTTATGCTCGGGCTGGGAGCTGTCAACTGGGCGAAAGCGCAGCAGCTTGCACGCACGGCCGATCTCATTGGCGGGCTCACGACAGAAGCCGTACTGGGGACGCCGGTGGCCTTTGATGAGCGCATCCAGCGGGCACGTGGCTATGCCGGACAGATCGAATCCGCCCGGCGACTGCGAAGGGTGCTTGAAGACAGTCCGATCCGGGAATCTCATCGAACCTGCAGCCGGGTGCAGGACCCGTACTGTATCCGCTGCATCCCTCAGGTGCACGGCGCGGTGCACGAGCACCTTTCTCATTTGAAAAACATGCTGACGACTGAAATGAACGCCGCAACCGACAATCCGCTGATCTTTATCGAAGACGGCGAAATCCTGTCCGGCGGGAATTTCCACGGCCATCCTATCGCCACGACTCTGGATTTCCTGGCGATCCTGGCAGCGCAATTGTCCAACATCAGTGAGCGCCGCATTGCTTTGATGATGGACAGCAACCTCAGCGATCTGCCGGCCTTTCTGGTTGCGGAGAGCGGCCTGAACTCCGGGTTTATGATTGCTCAGGTCACGGCGGCCAGTCTGGTGAGTGAAAATAAAGTTTTGGCTCATCCGGCAAGCGTCGATTCCATCCCCACCTCCGCAAATAAAGAAGATTATGTCTCCATGGGAGCTCAGGCCGCTGTGAAAGCATATAAGGTGTTGCACAATCTGGCGACCGTGCTGGGGATCGAACTGCTGTGTGCATGTCAGAGTCTGGATTTGCGGCGGCCGCTCAAGCCGGGTCCTGTGGGAAAACGCGTGCTGCAGCGTGTCCGCCGGGATATCGCCTTTATGCAAAGTGATCGATTCCTGGCAGAGGATATTGAAAAAGCCAGGGATTTTGTGTGGAATGATCGCCTGTATCCTCTGGTACAGGATCTTATTGAATCGAAACGAGGGAGTGATTGAAGATGCAAAATAAAATTATCGGCGAAGGATTGACTTTTGATGATGTATTGCTTGTACCGCAAAAATCCAATGTGTTGCCGCGGGAAGTGGATGTATCCAGCCAATTGACGCGTTCGTTGCGATTGAATATTCCCATTGTCAGCGCCGCCATGGACACGGTTACCGAGTCCCGGCTTGCCATTGCGCTGGCGCGTGAAGGCGGCATCGGCATCATCCATAAAAATCTATCGATCGAAGAACAGGCCGAAGAGGTGGATCGCGTGAAGCGATCGGAATCGGGGATGATTTACAATCCGATCACGCTGAGTTCCGACAAACGGGTGGCTGACGCGCTGGCTTTGATGAAGAAATACAGCATTTCAGGAATTCCCATTGTCGATGAAGGCAAGTTGGTTGGAATTTTGACGAACCGGGATTTACGTTTTGAGACCGATCACAGCCGGCTGATCCGCGAGGTGATGACCAGTGAGAACCTGGTCACCGCGCCGCTCGGCACCACACTGGAGGAAGCGGAAATCTTGCTGCAAAAGCACCGAATTGAGAAGCTGCTGGTGGTCGATGAAGACGGCAATCTGAAAGGGCTGATCACGGTCAAAGATATCCAGAAAAAACGGCAGTACCCGAATGCTGCCAAGGACTCCCGCGGGCGGTTGCTGGTCGGGGCGGCGGTTGGCGTCACCACCGACGCCATGGAGCGGGCGCAGGCGCTGGTGGATGCCGGGGTGGATGTGCTGGTGGTGGACACTGCCCACGGCCACTCGGAAGGGGTGCTGAATACCGTGCGAAAAATAAAAGCGCGGTTTGGAGATCAGGTTCAAATTGTCGCAGGAAACGTGGCCACCGCAGCCGGCACCGAAGCACTCATTGATGCCGGCGTCGATGCCGTGAAAGTGGGGATCGGACCGGGGTCGATATGCACCACGCGGGTGGTGGCCGGAGTGGGCGTTCCGCAAATTACAGCGATCATGGAGTGTTCGGCGGTGTGCCAAAAACACGGCATTCCATTGATTGCCGACGGCGGAATCCGGCAGACCGGTGATATCGCCAAAGCCATTGCCGCCGGCGCCGACACCGTGATGCTGGGCAATCTCCTCGCCGGCACGGAAGAAAGCCCCGGTGAACTCACCTATATGGACGGCCGGGCATACAAGGTCTATCGGGCTATGGGATCATTGAGCGCCATGAAGCGTGGCAGCGGTGACCGGTATTTTCAGGAAGGAGAACAAAACATCAAAAAACTGGTGCCTGAGGGGATTGAGGGCCGGATCCCTTACCGGGGCAAACTGGGCGATGTGGTTTATCAGCTCATCGGCGGTTTGCGTGCGTCTATGGGCTATTGCGGCGCGGAAAACGTTCAGGTGTTTAAGGAAAAATCGCGCTTCATTCGGATGACCATGGCCGGTCTGCGAGAGAGTCATCCGCACGATATTATTATCACGCACGAGGCGCCCAATTATCGCATCAGCGGCAGTTAAGCTCCGTGAAAAGGCCAGAATAAAAAAAGCCGGTGTAATTGATTTTACACCGGCTTTTTCAGTATAAAAATAGGAAACCGGGTACAGGTTCTTCGGGATTAGGGGGAGTTACCGAATGAGACCATCGCACCCGGTTTCGTTTTTTCAAACTTATTAACAAAAATGATCGGCAATTTATGCCAGGTTGTTTACATATTTTGTGAGACGCGCTTTCTGATTGGCGGCCTTATTT
>WFVT01000040.1 GCA_015491485.1 Candidatus Zhuqueibacterota bacterium | reverse complement strand
GATGAGTTGCTCGAAATGCTCCGGGGTGTCGTCCCACATCACCACACCCAGGCCCGGCGGCTTCCCGGGGACGTCGTCGATATCGCCGGGCAGAAGATGCACCGAACCGTGCAGGCCGCCGATGACCAGTCCCATGGCGCGAGCACGGTCGAGAATGGCCTCCACCGTCTGCCGGGTTTCGTTGAAGACATCCGGGAAATAATCGACTTCGAGACCAAAGGCAATCTCGGTGCCGCGGAACTGTTCCAGAAAACCGTCCAGTTCATCCGGGGACATGGCAAAAAAATAATCGCGGTTCGGGCCGATTTGATATTTTTCCGGCAGCGGTGCGTGCTCACGTACGCCGAGGATCACGCCCTGTTCGCGGGCAGCGTCTATCATGGGCTGCAGTTGATGCGCAGGAGGCGGTTCCTGATGCGGGCGCAGGTGAACATGTTCATCGTAAATAAGATGGGCCATGGCGTTTTCCAGAAATATTTTCCCGTTGAATGAGGTTTGAATATAAATACAGGTATTCGAGAATCGCAACCGAAAAAGGTTAAAAAATAATGCCAGCCGGGACGATTATTAAAAAAACTTAAAATTTATTTCTCGGTATGAATTTTTACTTGCAAAACTTATGGATTGTCTATATTTTAGTTGGCTTCACAGAAGCGTTTTTTAAAATTCAGAACCGACACGGAGTCCCGGCGATCCCTGACATAGCAATCATTCAATACCATGTTACAAATACCGAGACTGATCACTCAAATCATCTATAATTTTCTTTATCATGTTGGCTGTTTTGGAAAGTTAGTTTATCAGACCTTTTCTTCCATCACCGACTTCCGCACATACTCCAGCAACATCGTGCCGCAGATGATGCACATCGGCGTGATGTCGTTGCCGATCGTGGGCTACATTTCCATTTTTATGGGCATGGTTATCGCTCTGCAAGCCGTAACGCAATTCACACAGACCGTTCCGCTGTACATTGCCGGTACGGTGGTGGAAAAGGCGGTGATGCAGGAACTGTCCTCGGCCATGATCGCTCTGGTGCTGGCCGGACGGGTCGGCGCTTCCATCGCGGCGGAAATCGGCACCATGAAAGTTACCGAGCAGATCGATGCGTTGGAAGCCATGGCGTTCAATCCGGTCTCCTACCTCGTGGTGCCGAGGCTATTGGCCGGTTTGATTATGTTGCCCGTATTAACCATTTTTTCCGCTCTGATCTCGTTTACCTCGGGATGGCTGACCGCCATCAACATGACCGAATTGACCACCTATGAATTTTTTAAAGGCGCGAAATTGTATGCCACGTGGAAGGATTTTGCGCTGCCGCTGTCCAAGGCATTCATCTTTGGCTTTGCCATCATTATGATTGCCTGCTATCAGGGATTCAACACCGAGCAAGGCGCAGCCGGCGTGGGCAGAACCACAACCAAAGCCGTCGTGGTCGCCTGCCTGATGATTTTGACGCTCGATTATGTGATGGCAAAGATTATTCTGTCATTTTAATTCATTTACGTTGAATGAATGATCCTTTCATGCAAGAAGTGAAAAGATGATCCAGATCATCAATGTAAAAAAAAGCTTCGATGATCAGCAAGTGTTGCGGGGCGTGACGCTCCACATCGAAAAGGGCAAAACCACGGCGATCATCGGCGGCAGCGGCTGCGGGAAATCAGTCCTGCTGAAACACATGATCGGCCTGTTGAAGCCCGATGAAGGGCAAATCCTGATCGATGGCACCAACATCGCAGAATTATCGAAACAGGAACTGAATCGAGTGCGTAAGAGTATGGGTATGGTCTTTCAGAGCGCCGCATTGTTTGATTCCATGACCATCGGCGATAATGTTTCCATGGGCTTGCGGCGGCATTTCGACCTGCCCGAGGAGGAAATCCATCGCCGGACCATCGAATCATTGGAGCTGGTGGGACTGAAAAATGTGGAGGATAAATATCCATCCGAATTGAGCGGGGGAATGCGAAAGCGGGTGGCCATCGCGCGGGCCATCATCACCAGGCCGAAAGTACTTTTGTATGACGAGCCAACCACCGGGCTGGATCCGCCACGCGCCGATGCCATCAATCAATTGATCATCGATTTGAATCAAAAGCTGGACATTACGTCGATCGTGGTAACGCATGATCTACACAGCGTTTTTCGGATTGCCGACAAAGTCGCCATGCTGGAAGGTACGATCCGGTTTTACGGGACTCCCATGGAATTGCTCCAGTGCCCGGAGCCGACGGTTCGCAGTTTCCTGGAAGCAGCCCGTGGTCACGAACTTTTATTCAATTTACCCGATCCCGTTTCATGAAAACGGGAAATAATCGAGTTGGGATTTGGGTTATATTCAACGAACAAGGGCAGTGAGGAAAGAGATACAATGGCAAGCAAACGTAAATTCACCAATGAAGTAATTGTTGGCCTGACGATCATTGTAGCCATTGCGGTATCCGTATGGGGCTACATTTTCTTGCGGGAAATTCCGGTCCGTCAGAAAGGTTTTCATGTGTACATGCTGTTTAAAGACATCACCGGCCTCGAAAGAGGGGATATGGTCACGGTGTCCGGACTCAAAGTCGGCCGGGTGCAGGACATGCGCCTGGACAATGGCCTGGTACGCGTGAAAGCCTGGTTAAACGGCGACATCCCTTTTCCGAAGGACTCCCGAGCCGCCATTCGCAGCATTGGCATGATTGGAGAAAAATATATTGATTTAAAGCCCGGCGTCGCGAATGAATACCTGAAAGAAGGCGACGTCATCCAGGGTGAATATATCAACGATATTGCCGATATGGGCGGACCGGTTTCCGAACTGATCGCTCAGTTAAATGTGCTGCTTCACAAAGTCAATGCCGCCATGGATTCCGCGTTTAACCGCAAAACACAACGGCATTTTGCAGAAACGCTCGAATATGCCCGCAATATCGCCGCCGATATTCAAGATAATTTACAGCGCAACATGGCGCAATTGCAGAGCTCCATTCACAACTTTGATGTTCTGACCGGCGAATTGCGCAATTATTGGCAGCGCAATCAGGTCGCTATCGATAGTACCACCATCCATGTGGCTTCCCTTGCTTCGCAAATGCGTTACACATTGACCCATCTTGACAGCGTGCTGATATCTACCCGGAGGTTGCTGGCAGAAGTTGAGAATCAAAACGGCACCGTGGGCAAAGCCATTAAAAGCCAGGAATTATACGACAAACTCCAATCAACCATCGACGAAGCTCAAAGCATTTTGAACGATATCAAGAAGCACCCGGGGAAATATCTGCAATTTAGCATCATCCGGCTGTTTTGAGCGGATGATCTGCCATCGGTGCAGCACTCACGTCTGATTGGGATTGCATCTTGATTTTCCTTCCCTTTGCACCCCGCGGGGATACCCGGTCGTTGTGTCCCCGCGGGCAGTGTCCCCATGCCTGCCCATCTCCCCACGGCGATGTAGGATGAAGCCATTTACCGGTAGCCGAAAGACCGCGGTTTCTATCCCGTAACTGTATTCAGGAATGACAGAGATAAGCTGTGACGGCACCGTTTTCATGATATCCTCCTCGGTTCTCAGGCCAAAACACCCCGCCAATAAAAGAAAGCGCACCGGATTGCTATAGAAGATTACCGCCGACGCATTTCATGGCCGTTTTCACCGAAAACTGTAGTGATTTCACCACACCTGTTGCCATTATTCACAGGGGAAGGCAAAATATGCCACCGCTTTTCAAGAACCATAACTCTATGTAATTCAATAATATATCGTCTATATTGTTCTCCACGATTTTTTTGGCATTGTTTTTGAACCGTATCCGCCTCAGAAACCACGCGGTACCGCAAATGAATCATCTTTAAATCATCATATCATGCAGGAGGTTGCCATGTTGAGAAACCACGGGTTGTTGTTGGCGGGGATGATGCTCTCCCTGGCCTTGATTTGGGGCTGTGAAACCAATCCAGCCGATCCATCCAAAATCACGGAGCCTGATGTGAGCAATGAAGCGGTCAGAAACAGCTCACAAATTTATAACACGGTCAACACGGTTAAACAAGTCACCGATGTGCTTCGGGGACCAACCGCCATCCTTGCCGTCGATCAGCCCGGTCTGCAGAACATCGGGGCGCTCGCTCAGGAAGCGCAGCAAGTGAAGCAGCATGTCCTGAAAGCATACAAGCTGGATCAACCCGGCGGCGCCCAATTGTTGAGTTCAAATTCAGATTCCCTGATCTGGGAATTCACGAAAAGGAACAAAATGGAAGGATTCACCGAGCGTGTACGGCTCTACTACGATTTCGGCACCGGCAAGGCACGGGTGGAAGCCATCAAGTTCAATTTTGACGATCGGCATCAAATCAAATATGACTCGTCCACCGTCAAATTAAACCTGAATAAAACGCTGGACGATGACTCGGACGATACGATCGAATCGTTTGATCAATTGAAGCAGTACAAACCCGGCAACAACATTGTCGAAGAATGGGCGCAAGTGGTGCTCGATCCCTATCCCGCAGGCTCGGAGCCGACCGGCGGCGAGTATAACGGCCGTATTGACTACGCTGACTCCAGCCCGATTCAGCAAACCGTAGAACAGGCCCGGCTGACCAAAGATCAGGGCGGCGAATGGTCCAAAGTGGTGAAGTATAATGACGGAACGCAAAGCTCGGAAAAAGTGACCTTCACCGCCGACGGCAAAGGCACCTTTGAAGAAGTGCGGCGCTTCGGAACACGCATCGAAGGAACCTTTGACAGCCCGGAAGACGATGGTGTGGGCAGCTTTACCAAACGCACCATTTTTCCGGAGGGAAGCGATCCGAAATCCATTTATGAAGCCGGGGATTTTACGCTCAACTTTGCCGATTCCACCATGCACGGCTCATTTGAAAAAACGGTGGAGTTCAAGGACGGCAGCAAGCTCACCGAGTCGGTCAAATTTGATGAATCGTACGAGAACGGCAAAAAAATCACGCGGTTGGAAATCAATCAAAGCGATGGCAGCAATGGTATCCTGGTCATCGAGGAAGGACTGGATGTGGATCGCGTGACCGGTGAATGGACCGATGCGAACGGTGCGTTCACCAAATTTAAGATCGATTATTTCGCCGATGGAAGCGCGCGTTTCGAGTTCCAGGTCTGGGAATCCAGAGCGGCGTATGACCGGGGTGAAGAGCCCATCGCCAGCGGCAAAATCAACTTCTATCCCGATGGTTCCGGAGAAGGGACCGTCACCGAGAACGGCCAGGAACAATCGGTGACGGTTCGCCCGGATGGCTCTGCCAACGGCTCCTGAACAACTCAACGGCTGTGTTCAGAATCACGTTTTCAGCAAAGTCCGGCAGCCGGTCAGGTCACTGAAGGCCCGGCCGGTTGCCGCTATTTTTCCAGCGGATCCAGCTTTTGCTTGCCCGCGCCGGGGTTTTTATTTACTTTAACGGGATTACAGTTCTGCCGGTAAGGATGACATTGGGAGCCGAGCAGCGGAAACCTTGCGGCAGGTTCAAAGCCCTTGCAAGGGGCTGATTGATGGGCTGTGATTGCTCAGGTGCTCTCCACCGGTCGGATGCGGATTGTCAACTTCCAGGCCGTGAGAGTTCGTTGAAATCCGGTTCAAGAGCCGCGGCTGAATTCGGATGTCTTTTGGCACCGGCAGAGGACGCTCACGTTGGAAT
>WFVT01000039.1 GCA_015491485.1 Candidatus Zhuqueibacterota bacterium | reverse complement strand
TGGATTCCGTGGCCAGCGATTGCCAGGTCTGGCCGAAATCGGTGGTTTTATAGACATACGTTTTCATGTCACCGGTGCGGTGACCGTCGAAGGTCGCATAGGCCGTACCGGGCTGATGATGTCCGGGCTCCACGCTACTCACCCAGGTGTGGGGCGGCAACCCGGGCACGTTTTTTACCACATTGCTCCACGTCCGGCCGCCGTCCCGGGTGAGCTGCAGGTTGCCGTCATCCGTGCCCACCCAGATGACGTTGCTGTCCAACGGCGATTCGGCGATGGTGAAAATGGTGCAATGATTTTCCGCCGTGGTGTTGTCCGGCGTCAATCCGCCGGAATGTTTTTGCCGCTGCTTTTTCGGGTCGTTGGTGGTGAGATCGGGTGATATTTTTTCCCAGCTTTCGCCCTGATCCCGCGATCGGAACAAAAACTGACTGCCGGTGTACAGCACGCCCGGTCGGCTCGGACTCAGCGCGATGGGTGTATTCCAGTTGAACCGGTATTCCGGCTCGCCTTTGCCGGGCATGGGCTTGATATCTTTTCTTTCGCCGGTGCGCCGGTCATAGCGGTAGAGATTGCCTCCCTGCGCCTCAGCATAGATGATATTGGAGTCAGTCGGATCGGGTAAGACATGGAAGCCATCGCCGCCGCCGATGTTCTGCCAGTCCCGATTTTCGACGCCGTTGGGGCTGCGTGACGGCCCCATCCAGGAGCCGTTGTCCTGTAAACCGCCATAGACGAAATAAGGATTTCCCATGTCCACACTCACATGGTAAAACTGCGAAACCGGCAGATTGCGCAAAAAACGCCATGTGGTGCCCCGATCCAGGGATTCGTACACCCCGCCGTCGGTGCCGAGCAGCAGATGATCGGGGCGGCCGGGGTTGATCCATATGGCATGGTGATCGGAATGCACGCCCCCGCTGAAACCGCCCGAAAACGGCGAGGTGAACGACTGCCCGCCGTCGCTGCTGATCCCCAGGCTGAGGCCGGGCTTGTACACCCGGTTGTAGTCTTCCGGATCGACGAATACATGGCCGAAATAAAACGGGCGGGCAATGACGTTAAACGACGAGTTGACCTTTTGCCAGCTTTCGCCGAGATCATCGGAGCGGTAAAGCGCGGTTTTTTCGGCTTCGACCACGGCATACACCCGGTTGGGACGGGAAGGCGCCACGGCAATCGCAATGCGGCCGAGGTCGCCATCCGGCAAGCCGTTGGTCAATTTTTTCCAGGTTTTGCCGCCATCGGTGCTTTTGTACAGGCCGCTTCCCGGGCCGCCGGATTGGAAAAAGTACGGCCAGCGGCGGAACTCCCACATGGCGGCATACAAAATGTTCGGCTCTTGCGGATCCATGGCCAGATCGGCGCAACCGGTATTTTCATCCACATAGAGGATTTTTTCCCAGGTTTTGCCGCCATCGGTGGTTTTGAACACGCCACGCTCTTCGTTGGCATCCCACAGATGGCCCAGCGCGGCCACGTAAACAATATTGGGATCTTCGGGATGAATGAGAATATCACTGATGCGCTCGGTGTCTTTCAAACCGAGATGTATCCAGGTTGCGCCGCCGTCGGTGGTTTTATAAATGCCGTCTCCCACCGAAACGCTGTTGCGTACACAGCCTTCCCCGGTGCCCACCCAGACCGTATCCGGATGCTGCTGATCGATGGCCAGCGCGCCGATGGACTGAGTGTGCTTATCGAAAACCGGTTTGAAGGTGACGCCGCCATTGGTGGACTTCCACACGCCGCCGCTGGCCGTGGCCACCCAGATGATGCGCGGCGACCGATTGACGGCTTCAATGTCCATAATACGTCCGCCGGTCACAGCAGGACCGATAGGCCTTGCCTGCAAAGCGCCGAACGTGGATGATGTAATTTTGGGCTGATCGTTTGCAGAACCGGCCAATGCCGTACCATAGCCGAACAGCATCATGAAGGCTGAAATAAAGACCTGTTTTCGCATCAATGCCTCCCCGAAATTGATGTGCACCGAGCAACGTGAAACGCCCCGCCGGATGTTACCGAACGGGCGGGTGAAATCGTGACGTGATGAAGGCACAATGCCTACTTCTCATTGCCGGCAGGCATGGCAAAAATATCATCATCCAGATCCACGTTGAATTCCACTTTTTCGATTGTAAGGTTGGTAGTTTGCGGGCCGGCCTGGATAAAGATGGAATGAGGCAGGAGTAAACCATCCACTTCTTTATAATCCCCAAAAACGCTGGAGACCGCCAGCTCATTGCCCTGCCTGACACGCTTTGCGGTTTGTTTGATCTCCAGATAATATTCACTGTCCAAGTAGGTGTAAATCACCTGTCCGTTTTTAAGAGTGACTTTGAGTTTGTAGGCTTCGGTTCCTTCCACATCTTCTTTGCCTAACAGCTCAATTTTGTTGCCTTTCTTTTTATAGTCAATCAAGGGACCGTCAAAGTCGGCTTGTTCGATGATATCCTCCGCCTGCTCTTTGGGCATCCGTTGCGGCTCAGTCGATCCCATAAACGGAAAAATCCACCATGCGGTTTTACCGTCGTAGGCTTGAACAATGGTTTGCCCCTGCATGGTGGCTTCGATCCGTAGCTTATTCGGCCGCTTGCTGTATCGGATGAAAGGCATTTCCATGCCCTGCATCTGGATGGTTCCGGATATCTTCATGGTTTTCAAAGACTTCCATTTTTCATATCCACCCGTGGCCTGAATGTGCTTTTGGATCAGTTCATCAACGGTCTGAGCAGAAAGACCCGCCGGCAAAATCAGCAATGCAAAGATTGCGATGAATGAACGAGGACGCATCTTCACCTCCTTTTGGGTGATACATTCTCAAACGATTTTATCGGTTCATGACTGCAAAAAAGTGAAAACGGTTCCAGAAAGGAAATCGAAACGGTCTAATTATACGCAGCAGTTGGCAAAAGGTTTTGAGAAAAATTGTAGAGCTTTCAGGCGACGCGCTTCAAAAGCTGTTGAGAACCCGGGGATGAGCAAATCATACCGGCTTTCGCTTTACCAGGCTGTCATGTTCAGCCCTGACGAACGCTGAAGGTCCTGGATCGTCCCCGGCGGCCGGGGCAACAAACGAGCTGCGATTGGAATGCCTTCAAGGTGAACTGAAATGGTTCTGGAGGGGGATAGTCCGGGCTCAATCGGTTTCAGCCTGCATTCCGGATTTGATTCGCGGTCGTCCACAATGGCGCCGGAGCAACAACCCACTTCCAGATTCATTGAATAGAAATCAAGCCGTTTTATTTTCGGTGCTTGTGGTCGGGAATATCGTTTGGGGGAAATCGATCACGGAAGAAGATGAAGAGCAAAAGATGCCGCGGTAGGCGTGCATCGCTCTGAAAAATACGTTCCCGGCCGCGGCGGTAACGGAGTGAGAGGGAATTAGTTCTCGATCACAATCTCCCGGGTTTCACTGATAGAAATCTTGGGATCACCGGCGTCGGACACCGTGATTTCAAGGGTGTAATTCCCCGGCTCAAGCTGACTCAGATCCAGAGCGATCAATTCCTGGGACATGTTCTGATAAATCGGCTGAGCGTGCTTTAAGCTGATGGAAACATCTTTATCCGTGCTAAACATCCGGGAGATTTTTTGGAAAATCGTTTGCGATTTTCGTTCGGATGAAATTTTATAGGCGATCTCGTAATTGCCCGAAATCCCCGAGGTTTGCAGATTATAAATTTCAAAATAGCAATATAGAGGAACCTCCCGGCTGACCGATTCGGATGGGTAAGGAATCAGATCGATTTGATTGATCGTTACCACCGGTAAAATATCCCTGACCTGCTCGGAAGGAAGCGGTGCGTAGAGCTCGATATCGCTCATCTCAAGAAAAGGGGAATTGAAGTCACGCAGACGGATGATCTTTTTCTGAAACCCCAGTTGACCGGTGGCATAATCGCGCAAATGCAGAGTTAACTCGGTTTTCTGGGGCGGTGCTTCCAGAACCAACTGTCCTACCGCAAATGGCAATCCCAGATCTTTGGCCGCATAAATCGGGAAGCGCTGCCAGCTCAGGGAACTATCCAGAACGGAAAAAAGGCGGTCGCGCAGCATGGCGCCGAATTCCAGTCGCAGCGTATCGAGGCGGGTATCACCGGCTGGCAACAAATTTTTATGGATCGGCGCCAGCATGTGCACCGTCAGGCGGGTTTTCCCATCCGTTCCGCGAAATTGGGTCACCGTCCCGGTGAATTTCAGGCGGTTGACCGCGCGGATGGGATCATACGAAGCCGGCGGCACGTATTGCCGGAATTTCAGAAGCTCTTCTTCACTGCTTTCCAGCCGGTTGATCATCTTTTCATGCGCGGTGCCGGTGCTTACCCGTTCGCCGGTAAAGCCATCCCCGCCGCTAAACGCCATATGCAACAGCTCCACTTCAAAGGACTCCACCTGTGCGGCTGCCTCACCAAGAATCGGCGAGACACTGGCCCGCCGCTTGAGCAGATCGCTCCACTGCCATGCAATATTGGACCGTTTTCCGGAACGGATAATTTCCGCCAGGCTTTTAATTTCTTTGAACTCCTGGCCCTTCCAGACAAAGTGCACGACAAAATTGCGCGAGACATTTTCGTAGCCCCAGGTTTCATTCGCCGGCACGCTATACAACTGGAGCGGGGCCGTCCCCATGGTATAATAGCGTTCGATCTGTTCATATAAGCCGGGACTAAATAGGGCGATGCGGCGAATTCCGCCGGGATCGACATATCGGACTGAAGGCTCACCGTATTTGATATAATATTTTCCCCGATCGTCGATATAGGGAGGATGGTACGATGGAAAGTTTTTGCGGGCATACGCCACCCGCCGGATATGATCCAAAAGGCGGTCGTTTTGTTCCAATAGAGGGTTGGGATTATACGCTCGCCAGTAACGCGCGATGAAATCTTTCTTATCCAGAAGCGTCGGCAGGGAAAGATATTCTTCCTTCTGTTTCTTGCTAAGAATTAGAAGAAACTCCGCTTCGAATTCGGTTTGAAACACCGAATCTGAAGCAGCATACATCCGATCCAAATAGATTTGCTCCAGGGGAACGGAAAGGGTATCGCTGAGAATTTCTTCATAAGTTAAAGAAAGATAGCGCGGTTTGGATTTTTTACCGGCAACGGCAGAATCGGCTATGAAGAAAAAGAGCAGAAACGTGAAAAATAGCCCCAGTTTCTGCCGATGTTTTTTGACGCACTGCATACCGCTTGCCGCCTTGTTATAGTATCAAAAAATGAATGATGCGCTCCTCCATGAAGACGTATCGTTTCCGGATTGAGACCCTAAAATTTGTTTTTGAAAATTCAGATTGCAGCCATGGCGGCTGGTTGGATCATACCGGGTGGGCTGTTGTAGAATCCTGAAAATGCCTCACGTGCCTTTGTCTTCTTCATCATTTCACCTGTAGCCCGTACGGAAAGACAACAATGTATCGTTTTCCCATGTCTGCAAGATGCGAGAAGCCATCGCGGCGATGTTAAATGGACGTGGATTCTACAACAGCCGGTATGACACCGTTCACGGGCGATCGGTAATCGGACCGGGCCCAACCCCTTCAGCATTGGCGCTGGATCGGGTCAGGCTCATGGCGATTAGACCGGCCAGAGTCACACCCGCCACCACCAACCAGGGCCAAACGGTTTTCTTGGCCTGATAGTGCGCCGATACAGTGTTGATAAACTCTTTTTGAAATTTTTTCATGGTATCGGTGAGTTCGTTGGTATAGCGGGCGATTTCAAAACGGTTGTAAAGCCGGTCTTTCCGATCCACCCGAAACAGTTCTCCCACCAGCAATACGCGGCTTTGATCCCGGCTTTGATTCGCCAGATTTCCGCCATACAGATAGTCCACATCGAGCCGGCCGGCAATCTGGAACAGCAGTTCTTTCGAAGGACCGGCCAACGCTTCCTGCAGCAGATTTTCTGCCACTTGTTCTTGAACGGCTTCCGGCCCGATAACTTCAAAAGCCGGCTCACTCTCCAGCATGGTTAAAATGCGGCGGGAGAACTGCTCTCGAGTCTGTTCCGGGGTTTTTTCGAAATAAATGCCGATGAAAGCGATTCGAGCTTTTCGCTTCACATCTTTGGCTTCCGCCAGGGCAGAAGCGGTTTGTACGAAAATGAAAGCCGTCGTGAGTAGAACGGCCATAATCCGAATTGGCATCGGATATCGCATGATGTTCCTCCCTCGCATGGTCGTCATTAGCCATCCAACTTCAAAATCAGCCGAGAGCTCCATCCGGTTGCTGTTTAATTGAATCGGTATCCAAGACGGTACAGCCGGTTTTGAATTTGATCCACGATATGGCTGTACTGATCTTTGAAACGAGGATCAGGCGAAATGGGAACCCACTTGTCGTTTTCCGACGATCGCATCTGAATTTCAAATTCGATTTTGCTGGATACGAGCGAGAGCTGCCGTCCCTGATACCCTTTGGCGCTAAAGTGAATCAACGCCCGGTCCCGAAATTCAATCACCGTATCGCCGTCTTGAGTGGGAATGGTTTCTTCGATGATGCGCCAGTTCGTTCTCAAAGCCGATTGAAAAGCTGCGGCGTTGGCATACTGAATGGTAAAATTGTAGCCTTGCAACACAATGGCGCTGGCGCTAAGCACATCACGGCGATCGGTTTTATCCGCCAGGTTGAATATGGTTGGCGACTTTTGGCGGCCGACTAAATGGCGCGAACTGCAACTAACAAAGGAAAGTGCAATCAGAACCACAATCGTCGCCGCTATTTGGGGAAATGGACTTCGCTGCAGCCGGACCCGAGTAGAAGTTTTCATGGCTATCAACCTCACCAAACTTGGTCAACAAAGAAAAGAATTTAATTGAAGCAACAGGCGATCGGGTTTATTGGATTCAACAATAATTGGATTCTTTCCATTCCATCGGTCGGCTGCAAGGGAATCTGAGAAATAAGAATAGGTTTTAATTAATTTCATATACAT
>WFVT01000038.1 GCA_015491485.1 Candidatus Zhuqueibacterota bacterium | reverse complement strand
CGATACATGGGACGATCGGGGAAATGCTGTCAGCTTGATGACCCTGCACAGCGCCAAAGGACTGGAGTTCCCGGTGGTCTTCATTGCCGGTCTGGAAGAAGGCCTCTTTCCTCTCTCGCGCAATATGGATTCAAAATCGGAGCTGGAAGAAGAGCGACGGCTGTTTTATGTCGGCGCCACGCGAGCAAAAGAGAAACTGTATCTGACTTATGCCCGCACACGCTCACGGTTCGGCGAGAACCAGCGAAACGGCATGCCATCGCGTTTCCTTGGCGAATTGGATCCGTCGGTGGTGGAACTTTTTCAAACCCGGCCGAACTATTACTCCCGCTCACGGCCCACCCACCGTACGGCACCCCGACGGCAGCAATCGCATTACGAACCGGAAGCCCAGGAAATGCCGGATTATGAAAATTTTTCACAAGAGAATGTCCAATTTTCCCGCGGGATGCGAATCCGGCATTCGCATTTTGGAACCGGGCGCATCGCAGCCATCGAAGGACACGGTGAAAACATGAAAATCGTAGTGACCTTTGATGACGGCAGAACACGAAAAATCATGGTGAAATATGCGACAATTGAGATTTTGTAAATTGGCGTTCATTACAATTTTATTGATATGCGGCATCGCCGGAACCCTTGATGCGCAAACCTCCGTTCAACCCGGACCGGATGGTGATTTTCTGTACGCAATGCAACTGAAAAAGGACGGCTATCTTGACCTGGCGATCCAACAGTTTGAGCTGTTTATTCAAAAATATCCGCAAGAAAATCGTGTGCCCCGGGCTCTGCGGTTGATTGCTGAAGGCAAGTTTCAACTATCGGACTATGCCGGAGCCCGCGCGGCATTTGAAAGATTGTTGCTTCGTTATCCGGCGAGTCCGGAAGCGCAAGATGCTCTCTATCAAATCGCCACCTGCCTGGTTCGGCTGGATAGTGTGCAAGCGGCAGCCATGACCTACGAACGTTTCGCTCGTATCCATCCGACGGCACAGCTTGCACCGGATGCTCTGCTTCATGCGGCAAGTTTGTACTTGAAAAACGGACAGGTGGCACGCGCACGGCGCATCCTGTTCGATATTCCAGCGCAGTATCCGCAAAACGAATCGGCCAAAGCCAGGGCTCAGTTTACCCTGCTGCAAAGCTTTTATGAAACCGGCGAGTTTGATCGCGCCTTCCGGGCGGCGGATGCTTTCCTGGCACAATTTTCCGAAGTGCTGGCAACCGCACAGGTCTGGCTGATAAAAGCGCGCATGCATCGCATGCTGAAGCAGTTCCGTGAAGCGCTGGACAGCTATGAAACCATCCTTCAAAAATACAAAAACACACCGGCGTATGCACCGGCGGTGCTGGAGAGCGCCGAACTCCGATTTTATCTTGGCGACCGGGAAACCGCTTTCGATTGGCTAACATCGCTGTTCAACCGTGACGATTCGGTGCGCGCGGCGGCGGTTTTGAAATCCGCCCAATTCTATTTGATGGATAAACAGCCCGCACAGGCATTGAATCTGCTTCAAAATCACCGGGCACTCCTTCAAAATAAAGCGAGCTACTGGGCCGTGTGGGCTCGCGCACACGCCCGGTTGAAAAATACATCCGAGGTGCTGAACGGCTACCGCAAAGCCGCTGCACTCTTGCCCGATGGCGCAGATTCTTTAAAGGCAATGTATCTGCTGCGCGCTGGCAGGGCTGCGTTACAGCTCCAGGAAGGCACGGCATTGCGTTCGATTTTAAGCGAGCTTGCCGATTTTGCCGAACTGCCGGTTCCCCTTCACGCGGCTGTGGTTTATTTAAAAGCGCAGTTTAGTGACAGTCTGCTTCATGATTATCCCAAAGCGATCCGTCTTTATGAACAGTATTCTGATCATTTCCCCAACTCGCCTCTGGTAGATGACGCCCTTGCCGCACAAGCAATGGCTTATGAAAAACTGCGCGCATGGCATTTGGCGGTTGCGGAGTGGAAAAAACTGCAACAGCTTTATCCGGGCAGTCCGTGGGCTGATCGGGCCGGTCAACGCATTCAGCGAATTCAACGATATTTTTTAACGGATTTGGCGGAAACCGCTGACCTCATTGCACGATTGCCGCTGGATCTGCAAAATCACACCGACACCCCGGCCAAATTGATTTCCGCGGACATTTTTATGCAATTTCGCCGGTATGACAGCGCTATTTCGATTTTCAAGCAAATTGCTGCTGAAAATCCGGCGGCAAACATCCGCAACCGGGCACTCCTGGGGCTGGCTGACGCTTATTATGCCATGGGCGAAAAAAACTGGCTTGCCGGGCAGCCCTCTGCAGTTTCCTGGTTCGATTCAGCGCGTGTGCTGTATCACTATTTGCGCAAAAAGGTAACGGATGAAAACCAGCGCCGGAAAATCGATGTACGGCTTGCTGCCATCCACCTTTCAGCACCGGACTCCACCAGTTCAGTTTTTTTAGATTCACTGGCACAAGCGTATCCCCAATCGCCGGCATTTGAAGAAGTTCATCTTTATCGGCTTCGGCGGTCTCTATCGCAAAACGCTCACCTCGATTCTCTGGAATTGGCCGATCTGCGCGAAAACCTGCAATTCTGGGCACGCCATGCGCGCCGTCATCCGGCATTAGCCGCGCAACTGCTTTCTCGCTTGTATTGGGCACAGCGCGATACCGCCGCCGCGCTGGAAACGCTCAAAAGCACTGATAAGCAAACTCCATCAGCGGAATGGATCGAAGCGCAATTCGAATTGACCCGTCTGTTACAGGCCGCCGGTCAAAAATCCGAGGCAGAAAAACGCTTGCGGGTCATCGCCGATCATTTCTTTTACAGTAGTTATGCCGATAGCGCTTTACAGCGGCTGGTTCAATTGGCGCATATTTCTGACGAGCCCCAAAAGGTGCTGCAGTATATCCAGAGCTATCAACAGCGTTTGGCGTGGCACGTCGGCATGACCGAAGGAAGCCTTCCCCGCACCATACAGATACTGTTCGCCAACGCATTGCAGAAAATTAACCAGCCTTTAAAGGCAGCAGCGGCCTATTTGGATTTTTTGCATCAAACTCCCAATAAGGATGACACGGCCCTTCAGGCGCTCATGGCGCTTGCTGAACTTGCCACTCAATTGAATACCCCGCATTTGGCCCGGAAATATTACCAGGAGATCATCCGAAATTTCAGTGGGCATCCGCAATCCATGGAGGCAAAACTGCTTCTTGCTGAACTGGAATTTAAGGAGCAAAATTTTCGAATGGCACGCATGCTTGCACTCGAAGTGGTTCGCAGCGTTCGGGAGGATGCCGATCAGAAGCGGCGTGCCGCACGCCTGGCGATCATCTCCGGACTACGAATGGGACAAATGAATGCCGTGCTCAGCGAAATGAAAAATTATGAAACCCAATTCCCCGAGGATCGCGAGACATTAGCAGAAATCCAGTTTGAACTCGGTGATTTTCATCTCCGGCAAAAGAATTTCAAAAAAGCAGAGGATGTCTTTAAAGCCCTGCGCAAAAAATTCAAAAATAGCTCGTATGCCATTCGGGGGGATTTTGGTTTAGGCAAAGCTTACCTGATTCAAAATAAAACCGATGACGCCCTCGAAGTGCTGACCGATATTCCCAAAAAATATCCAGGACATCCGTTTTTGCGCGTGGTGTATCTGAATCTCGGAGACTTTTATCAGGCACAGCAGCAATGGGCCAATGCGATTGGCGCGTTCAAAAAGGTTTTAGAAGATTCCGTTTACGATCGGCACGCTAAAATTGCCATGCGCTCGCTGATCAACCTTTATGAACGTCAGGGATATGTGGACGTCGCCTTGAAATATACCCGGGAATACCTTTCGCTATTTCCCAATGATGAGTTTAGTTTTAACCTGAAAATTAAAATCGGGAGTTTCCTGCGCCGGCTGGGGCAGTTTCAAGAAGCCATTGCACAGTATCGTCAGCTATTGCCGCTGGCCGATGGAGACGCTGCGGCAGAAATTCAGTTTTATATCGGAGAGACCTATTTTGAAAGCGGCCAATTTGAAAAGGCGATCGTGGAATATCTGCGCCTGAAATACATCCGCATCCGTACCAAATTCCCCTGGCGCACCACGGCGGTCTATAAGGCCGGAATTTGTTATATGCGGCTGCAACAGTACCGCAAAGCACGTGAATTGTTTGAATGGGTATTGCGTATGGAAGGTTCCGGCAGCATTTTTGGTAAATCGGCGCAGGAAAAAATCCGCGAAATCGACCGTCAGCTTTCGCAGCTCACCAGCGTGAAAGAGGAATAACTTCTAACATTGTATCTCGACAGGGAATAACCATCGTTATGAAACCGGATCTTGTTCAATTCCGCAGCGCCGAAGAAAAGGCTCTCTTTGTGCGCCACATGTTCGACCGCATCTCGCCCCGGTATGATTTGATGAATCGAATCATGACCCTGGGGCAGGATATACGCTGGCGGAAACTGGCGATCGAGCGGGCTCAGTTACCTCCCAACGCCAGATTACTGGATATTGCCTGTGGTACCGGAGATTTGGCTATCGAAGCCGTTCGCTGCCGGCCTTCTTTGATTGTAGCCGCCGATTTCAGTTTAAATATGATTCAACAGGGGAGGGAAAAAGCCGGTCGCCACCGGATCATTCAGTTTGTTGCCGCGGACGGGTTGCAAATGCCCTTTCGCGATAATACGTTCGATGCCGTGGTGACCGGTTTCAGCATGCGTAATGTTGTCGATGTCGATGCCTTCATTCGGGAAATGGCGCGGGTGGTTCGACCATCGGGTAGAGTGGTTATCCTGGAAATAACGCCGCTGAAAAGCTCAATCATGAAACGCATTTTTCAATTTTATTTTCAGCGGATTGTCCCGTGGCTCGGCGGCATGATTGCCGGAGACCGAGAGGCTTACACTTATTTGCCGCAATCGGTGGAAGTGTTTATTCCGGCGGAAGAGCTCAAGAAGCGGATGGAAGCATCGGGGCTTAATAACGTCCGGTATCAAAAACTGAATTTCGGCACGGTGGCTTTACACTGGGGTGAAGTTCCAACGTAAGATAACGATGGGGAGGCGGCATGCAATGGCGTTGGGCGAAGGATAACTGGCTCTCCAAAGGGGGAGTCATTTTGGTTTATGACAAGGCAGAGCATTTTTTGACCTATTGCTTGCTCACGGTCGCGGGATTGCTTTTGAAGCTGGATCATACCGGATTTATTCTGCTGATTCTGGGTGTGTTGTGGGAAATCAAAGACGCGCTTTTGCCGTATGAGCGTGCGGGCTTTTGGGGCGGCGACGGTTTTAGCTGGAAGGACCTGGTGGCAAACGGCCTGGGAATCGGGTTCGGTATTTGGGTGACGCGCATGTTGGGGATATAAAAAAGCCAACCGCTGCATATGCAACGATTGGCTCCTTGAAATGGCCCTTTAACCCCAAAAGATCAAATTTGAAGCGGGCAATCAACTGTTTTGAAGCTTTTTCTTCCGTCTGCGCGCCCGAGCCCCCAGACCAAACAACCCGGCGCCAAGAAGCAGCAGGGTGTTGGGTTCGGGAGTCAGGGCGGTGGAGCCGCCGGCAGAGTTTCCGGGGAAAAGCCCCGAACCCTCAGCATACCAGCCTTGCTCCCATGGGTCACCTTCATCCCAATCTAAGGTTGAAGCCGGTCCGTACAGGGTATATTCCACATATAACAAAATCGATTCACCGGGATTAAGGCTTAGGCCGGTACCATATATGTAATTTCCTGACTTAAAAAATCCAGAAGGAGCAGGACCATAAAAGTTAAAGGATGCAAAAACATCTGATTCAAAATAGAGAGAAAAATCTTCTAAAATACGATCACTGCTGCTAAGATTTTGAATGTAATACAAAACCTTTCCGGATGTAGTAGTATTAATGTCATATCCAGGCGTAATATAAGGATTTGCTGTTACTTTAACTAATAGCCCGGCTTCAGCATTCATTATGAAGGAAAAAAATCCAACCGTTAGTGCAACGAAAAATAATTTCACTTTCAATTTTAACCTCCTCTTAATAAAAATTCAAAGTTAGCATTTTATTTTGACTCTACATGTTGCACTTTTCGTGCCATAAACTTAAGCAAATCGACTTTCCCTAATTTTATAATTAATTTTATTGAAGTTATGCAACATTGATGAAAGCGTGAATGACTGGATTTACTAACATTCATGTTGTTTTATTCGACAACGAACCTAACAAATAACACAACTATTTAATTATAATATAGTTACAATGTCGGTTTTATCAACGCATCTATAATGTTATAGAAGTTTATTCCGCTACGTAAGTCTCTATTAATCTGAAGTCTGAAAACACGGAGACATGTGTGAAATGGCAAATTTACAATCGATAGGTCTTTTTATTGGGCCACTATTAACATTTTTTTTGTTGTCAACTCCTTCTCCTCAAGGCCTT
>WFVT01000037.1 GCA_015491485.1 Candidatus Zhuqueibacterota bacterium | reverse complement strand
GGCCGGGCCCCAGCGCCGAACAAACCATGCGCACCACGATTTTGACCGGGCGGGGCATTATTCATTCCATGCACCCGACGGAACTGACCTCCGAAAAACTTGCAGAATTGATTGCCGATCGGCTGACCGATGGCAACGGCATGATGGAAGCTAAATTGCCCGATCTCAACGGCGCCGTCAATGCTGCAAGGCATTTGCTGGCGCATATCAAGCAGAACCCGTGACGTACGTGCTGAAAGCCGCCGGATTCTGCGAGGAAATTGGCACAGGAAAATACAGCATGGATAACCATAACCAACATCCGAAACGCAAACACGATTCCACCATGAAACGGTCGTTACCGACAATTGCATTTATTCTCAAAGGCTATCCCCGGTTATCGGAGACGTTCATTACCAATGAAATATTGATGCTCGAAGAATTGGGCTTTCGGATACACATTTTTGCCATGCGTAATCCGGGAGAAAGCAAAGTTCATGACAATGTTTTCCGCGTGAAAGCGCCGGTGACCTATATTCCGGATCATTTCTGGTGTCATATCGTGAAGCTGCTCGGCGCCAATCTACGACTGTTTTTTCAGCAGCCGAAACGGTTTTGGAAGCCGTTTTCATATGCCCTGATGCGAAGTCTCCGGCAGCGGAGTTCATCCACCCTCAAGCGGTTTGTTCAGGCTGCGTATTTGGTCCAGAAGCATTTGCCGGAAACAGCGATCGTGCATCTGCATGCCCATTTCAGTCATGGGCCCACAACGGTGGCCTATTTTGCAAGCTGGCTCACCGGGCTGAGATACAGTTTCAGCGCGCACGCCAAGGATATTTATGTGCAGGAGCCCGAGTTTTTTCGCCGCAAATTGGAACGAGCGGCATTTGTGGTAACCTGTACCGAATACAACGTGCGCCACATGCGCCAAATTGCCCCGCAGCAGATAGCAATTCACTGCATTTATCACGGGGTGGACACACGCCGTTTCCGGCCTGGAAAGGCGACAGACGCTTGGAGCGCCGGTCCCGTCAACATACTCTCTGTGGGGCGTTTTGTGCCCAAAAAGGGGTTCCCGACTCTGATTCGCGCCCTTGCCCGGGTAAACGAGAAAGGCTATGCATTCCATTGCGATATCATCGGCGGTGGTCCCCTGGCGGATGAGCTGAAAACCCTGGTACGCGAGCTGGGATTGCAGGAGAGGGTACGTATTCATTCCAAAAAGTCGCAGGAAGAGCTGTTGCCGTATTACCAGAACGCCTCGCTGTTCGCTCTGGCTTGCGAGGTGCAAAGCGATGGCGACCGCGACGGCATTCCCAACGTGCTGGTGGAAGCAATGGCCATGGGGATTCCGTGCGTATCGACATCCATTTCCGGGATTCCGGAACTGATTGACCACGGGGTCAATGGCCTTCTGGTGCCGGAAAAAGACGTCGACGCCTTGGCCGAAGCCCTGATCTATTTGCTGGATCATCCAGACAAAGCACGCGAACTATCTAAAGCGGCTCGGCGAAAGGTGGAACAGGAGTTCTGTGCCCGTTCCAATATACATCGTATCGGGGAGCTGCTGGAAGCCGTTGCCCCGGAAGCGCGTCAGCGGATGACGGCCGGGATGAGAGAAGCAGCCGCAGGAGCGCGGGCTGAACACGTGATCCATGAACCCTAATGACCAAGCACGAAGGAGCTGCAGCATGAGTCCTGCTCAAATGCCCGTGATTCACGATAAATTGTACACGCTCGATCGTGCGCTCGATCCGGCGGATATCCGCACGCCGTTGCAAACCCTGGCCGAACAGCACCTGGGACGGCAGCACATGCTCCAGAGGGTCGAAATCGACGTGATGCGGCGCCGAAACCAGCGCTGTGTGATCCGTTACATCAATACCGTCATCAACGGCAAAAACACGAAGCCCTTTCATTGGCGCGTGATCGGCAAGGTGTATAAGGCGAACAAAGGTGAACGCACCTTTGCCTTGATGAAAGAATTATGGCAACACGGTTTTTCGCGCAAGACAGAGGATGGCATTCGGATTCCGGAACCACTTGCCTTTTCCAGCGAACTGTGCATCCTCTTTCAAGAGGAAGTGCCGGGCGAGCCCATTAAAGATTTGATCAAACGTGCGCCAAATATCGAACACATTCGATTGCTGGCGCGGACTCTGGCTAAACTGCACCGGTCGGACATTGTGCCGGGCGAGCCCATGACCATGCGGCATCATTTGTTGCGCTGTCATCCACGCTATCCCTTTTTGGCGCTGGCCTGCCCCGAGCTGGAACCGATGATCGATTTTATTGTCGAAACAGCATTTCAGCTCGAACAAAAATGGCGTAACATTCGGCTGGCGCCGATTCACGGTGATTTCCATTTGGGGCAGGTGCATATCGAGAATGACCGCGCTTATCTGGTGGACCTCGATGCTCTCGGATATGGCGACCCGGCGGCGGACCTGGGCAATCTGATGGTATTCTTGAAAAATAAAGCCAAACGGCGTCCGGAAATGCACGACCTGATCAACGCGTTTCTGGCGGAATATTTCAGCAGCATGGATCAAACCATTGCCCGGAGAATCCCGATTTTTGAGGGCATTACCCATTTGCGGCGGGCCTGCAAATGCCTGCGCTACCAGGCCGACGGCTGGCGAAAGAAAGCCCGAAAAATGATTGAAAAAGGGGTGGCCTGCATGGAGGAAGCATCGCATGGATACTGGGCATATGCTCAGGCGGCAAATCCGCGGACTGCGGAAGAGAAATCCAAATTTGTGACTCCATAACGGTAGCCCGAGGCGGACATGAGCCAATTCATCGATTTTGCCGAGCTACAGGAAGGTCAATATGTGAAAATTGCCGGCAAGTTTTTTCCGGACACCGGTTTTCTGGCGGTGGAAATCGTCGTCGAGCCGGTACAGGGAGATGATAAAATTGAAGCGGTGCTGCAGAAGGTCGATTTGCAGCGCAACCGCATTCAGGTTCTCAATCAAGAACTTTCACTGGAAACGGTAGGCTGGATTCAGAACACCGACAACGAATCAGAGAAGACGGCTATGTTGTCTCCCGGGACGCTGGTCAAGATTAAAGGCCGGTATGATGAAAAACAGGGATTTATCCCTGAGAAAATGAAGCTGAAAGAGACGCTGGAATTCAACATTGAAGAACTTCAGGGGCGGGTACTGTGGGTGGATCGGGAAAAACGCCGGTTGGTGGTTAACGGCATTCCCATTGTGGCTAACGGAAAAACCATCTTACTGCGAGCTTGAAATAAGGCTTCAAATCAATGAACCGTAAAACTCATGGAGGATGACGATGGCAGATGTTCTTGGATTGACTCACCTCAAGGTCGGGCAGCGCGTGAAAATCAAAGGAAATCCAGGAGCAAACGGTGATTTCCGGGCTCTGGAAGTGAATGTCAAGCCCGGAGATGAACCGGCAGTCATGGAAGGAAAGATTCAGGCTTTGAATCCGGAGAACCGGACTATCCGGCTCATGAACCGGGACATTCCGCTCGGTGACCATGTGGAGATTAAAAATATTCATCGCCAACCCATTGACTTCAGCGAACTACAGGTCGGGGATTTGATCAAATTGAAGGGCGATTATTCCGAGACAGAAGGATTTATCCCCAAAAAGGCCAAGCTCCAGATTTTCAAAGGGTTCGATATCGAAGAGCTGCAAGGCTACATTCAGCGGATCGATCCGGAGACCGGTACTCTGGATGTACTGGGATTTCAAGTCGTCGTTGACGCCGACGCCGAAATCGAAGGATTCTGATTGCATCTTGCAAACATAAACAACACCAGGGGGAGCGGTGTTGTCAGACCGCTCCCTTCAATTTTCTGGAAGGATATTCTGGCATGGATCCGAAGTTGCCCGGACTGATGACCGCGCTGAACGATGTTGAAATGTACGGCCTGTTTTCCCATTACCTGGATCGGATCGATGTGCCCGGTCTGGATCGGGTGGAGCACAGTCTGGTAAAATACAAGCCGGGGAAACGCTGTGTCATCGAATACCGACTCTGGCGTGGAACGAATTGCAGGGTCTATTACGGTAAACTGTTTCGGAAAAACCGTGGTGAGAAAATATTCCAGAATTTGAAATACCTGTGGATGAAGTGGAATGAAGCCACCGGGCTTCCGCTGATGCCGGAGCCGGCAGCATATATCGGCGAACTGGGGATGGTTGTGCAAAAAGCCGTGATCGGAACGCCGTTTCTGGAAGTTGACCAACTCTTGCAGGCGGTTCGCTACGCGGCAAATACGCTTGCCGAGTTACACGAGTTACCGGCTCTGGAACTGGAACGGCGCTCTCTCATTGATCATTTTCAGAAATATGCCCGTCCGCCGGTGGACCAGGTGTTGAAAGAGGCTCCGGAGCTGGCGGAAAGGATGCTCCGGCTGGAAAGCGCGTTTCGTCATGCTGCCGCCGAAGAAGATTCGGGTGACTACCGGGCGGTTCACGGGGATGTCAATCCCATGCAGATTTTCATTCACGATGAACGGGCTTATTTTGTGGATTTTGATGGGATTTGCCTTTCCCATCCGGCACTGGATGTCAGCAATTTCCTGATCGCAATAAAGGTGCGATTCCCGCATCTGGCCAATGAGCTGATTCGTTATTTTCTTGAAAATTATTTGCAGCGATGCCCATCGATTCATTTGCGCGGTATGCGAATTTACCACGCGTTAATCTACTTCCGCCGCGCCATGATTGCTTTTCGGCAGAAGCAGCAGTCGCACCGGCAACAATGGGTGCGCGAATTCTTGGAGAAGGCGCTTCGCTATTTGAATCAGCCTGTCCCCATAGCGGGCTGAAAGGAGCCCATCTGAACTTCAAGGAGCGCCGTTGATTTTTGACTTGTACAGCGCTTTAAAGGAATGCGGACCTGGTATATACAGCATCACTTTTGGAAAATGAAAGGAAGCGAATGCAGTTGCAGCAAAGCATCCGAACCTGCGAATCTTCAGCGTGAGGTGATCACGAATGGGGCTTTTGCACGATCTGAAAAGCCTGAAAAAGTTTTCCAGTAAGAAAGAAGCGGGCAAGCTCGATCTCAAAACATTGCTTCGCATATATCGGGTTTTCGGGCGCCATTACAAGCCCTATTGGAATATTCTGGGTATCGCCTACGGGGCGCTGTTTGCCTCCATCGCACTGGGAGCGCTGGCTCCCCTGCCTCTCAAACTCATGATCGATCAGGTGATTTTGCAGAAGCCCATGCCGGATAGCCTGGGATTTTTGACGCCGGTATTCATGACGATGCCGCCGCGAACCCTGCTGCTCTGGCTGGCAGTGGCCGTAGTGGTGATGGCCGTTCTGCAGGCGATTTTTTCATTTCTGAATAAATTTTACATTTCCAGCACCGGGGATCGCATCAATGCGGATATCCGTGAACGGGTTTTTGCCCATTTGCAGCGGCTGTCGCTGTCCTTTCACGAATCGGTGCGCAAGGGCAATCTGGTTTATATGCTCACCTCCGACCTGAGCAAAATGAAAACCATCTTGATCGATTTCCCGCAAGACCTGACGCACCGGCTGGGGACGATTTTGATGTATGCAATCTTGCTGCTGCTCCTGGATTGGCGGCTGGGATTGATCGGAATCGCGGCTTTTCCGGTGGTTTACTGGATTACCAAAATCTTTGGGCCCGGGCTTCGGAAAGCCATGAAACGGCGCCGGAAAAAAGAGGGTGAGGTGGCGTCTCTGATCTCGGAAAATCTTTTGGGAATGGCGCTGGTGCAGGCATATGGCCGCGAACAAACCCTGAAGGATCGTTTCAACGCCGAGAATCAGGAAAGTTTGGAAGCCCGCTTAACCGCCCTGCGCCTGCAGCGCACATACAGTCGGCTCATCGATTTTTTTACCATATTTACCACCGCCCTGATTCTGTATTTCGGGGGCAGGTTCGCTCTGGGAGGAGATATTTTGCCCGGCACTCTGGTTCTAATGACAGTGTATCTCAAAGAATTATATTCCCCCATTGAAAAACTGAACCGGCTGTTTTTTGACGTGATTAAATCGCAAGTGGCGGGAGAACAATTGCTGGGATTGGTGGAAAACGATATGGTACAGGAAGATGCTCCCGGCGCCAAACCGGCGCCTCCGCTGAAAGGAGACGTGGAGTTCCGGAATGTCAGCTTTGCTTATGGCAACAAAAATGAAGTGCTGAAAAATATCTCCTTCAAGGTGGTCGCGGGCGAGACCGTGGCCGTCATCGGCCATAGTGGTGCGGGAAAATCCACCTTGATCAGCTTATTGTTACGGTTTTATGATCCGCAGAAAGGTGAGATTTTGATCGACGGACAGGATGTTCGGCGGTTTACGCTCAAATCATTGCGCGATCAAATGACAGTGGTTTTGCAGGATGCCCGTTTGTTTCAGTTAACGGTCCGGGAAAATATCCGTTTCGGCAAACCGGATGCCACCGAAGATGAAATCATTCGCGCTGCGAAATTGGCGGAAGCACATGATTTTATCACTGCTCTTCCAGAGGGCTATGATACGGTGATGTATGAAGGCGGCGAAAATCTTTCCGGCGGACAAAAACAGCGAATCCATATCGCCCGTGCCATCATCCGCAATACCCCCATTGTGATTCTGGATGAGCCTTCTACCGGTCTCGATGCTCGTACGGAAGCGCGGCTCCAAAAAGCCATCCACCATTTAACGCGTGATAAGACCACCTTTATCATCGCACACAAATTGAGCACCATTCATTCAGCCGATAAAATCCTTTTATTGGAACACGGTGAACTCATTGCGCAGGGCAGGCATGAAGAATTGATGCGCACGAGTGAAGCTTATAAAAGACTTTATGAAGCACAATTTGGATGGCAAGCTCAAGTGGCATCGGCATCGCCCCAAAACGGCAGCCGACAACCGGCTATAGCGAACGGATGATATCGGAAACCGAAACCGGGTTTGAGGAGCGGAACATGCAGGGAAACGGCACCTTGTCGTCCAATCATCACCAGCCACCTCCGGATCGTGTAAGCTACCGAACGCTGTTTCGCATTTACCGCGTATTCGGACGGTCGTATAAAAAGCACTGGCGTATGCTGGCCTGGGCTTATGCAGGGTTGTTGCTGAGCACGGCGCTTTCGCTGCTGTCGCCCTGGCCTCTCAAGCTGATTCTCGATTACGTCATCCTGGGTTATCCTTTACCGGAACAGGCCGCCTGGCTTTCGGGGTGGTTGACCCATTCTCCCGAGTCGTTACTGCTGGCGCTGGCGATTGGTTTTTTCGTGGTTCGTTTCATGCAGAGTTTTGTTTCCTATTTATATAAGATCGGCGCCGCCATTGTTGGCAGCCGCATGGTGGCCGAATTCCGCGAACGTTTGTTTAACCATTTGCAAGGATTATCCCTGTCCTTTCATGCAGCGGCAAGTTCCGGCGATATCGTGTACCGCCTGACCTCGGATATCTCTCAGGTGCGTACGTTATTGGTTCAGGTTCCGCAACAGTTT
Source organism: Candidatus Zhuqueibacterota bacterium (assembly GCA_015491485.1). Taxonomy (GTDB): domain Bacteria; phylum Zhuqueibacterota; class Zhuqueibacteria; order Zhuqueibacterales; family Geothermadaptataceae; genus Hydrothermovivens. Next base: position 8,385 of record WFVT01000037.1, on the reverse strand, counting down.
ATTCATCGTTCGCTGGTTATGGTCTCTTACATCGGATTGATGGCGGTACTGAATTGGCAACTCTCGCTTGTGGCTTTCAGCGTTATTCCGGTGATTTATTATTTTAACCGGCGCTTTGGGGTGGGCGTCCAGGAAGCCACCCATGAAAAACGATCGAAAGAAAGCGAAGTCACCTCCATCATCACCGAGAATATTACCGCCATGGCGCTGATTCAGGCGTATGGGATGCAGGAATCCCAGCAGGCGCGGTTTGCGGTGGAAAATCAGCAAAGTTTGGAATCAGGGGTGCGGGCGCTTAAATATTCCAAGCTCTACCGCCGGGTCAACAGCGTGCTGATTTCCATCGGTACCGGTATGGTGCTTTATTTCGGCGGCAATCTGGTGCTGGACGGGCTGTTGCTTCCGGGCACGGTCGTGCTGTTTGTGAGTTATTTGAAAAATTTGTACGGCCCACTCGATAAATTCGCTGAAATGCTGTTGGGCATCGCCCGGTCTCAGGTGGCCTGCGACCGCCTTCTGGAGTTGCTGGAATGTGACAGCGTTATCGAGGACGAAAAAGACGCGGTTCCAGCGCCGCCGTTTCGTGGCAGGGTAGAGTTTAAGAATGTGAGCTTTTCCTATATCGGAAACGAAGAAGTTCTAAAGAACATCAGCTTTCAGGTGCAGCCCGGAGAAACCATTGCCCTGGTCGGTCCGAGCGGAGCCGGGAAATCCACCCTGATCAGCCTGCTCCTGCGGTTCTATGATCCGCAAAGCGGTGAAATCCGCATCGATGATGAAAACATTCGGCGTTTTCAACTGAAATCCTTGCGGGATCAGATCACCATTTTGTTGCAAGACGCCCCGCTGTTCAATATGACCGTCCGTGAGAATATCGCTTTCGGCAAGATCAGTGCCACAGAAGAGGAGGTCATTGCTGCGGCCAAACGCGCACAGGCGCATGAATTTATCATGCAGTTGCCCCGGGGATACGATACCCGTATTTCGGAAGGCGGCTCGAACCTCTCCGGAGGGCAGCGGCAGCGGATCAATATCGCCCGGGCGATTATCCGCAACACGCCCATTGTCATACTCGACGAGCCGGTATCCTCACTGGATGCGGAAACCGAAGCCAAAGTCAATCAGGCGCTGCATGAATTGACCGAAGGTAAAACCACGTTTATTGTTGCGCACAAGTTTTCAACCATCGTCAACGCAGACAAAATTCTGGTGCTTGAAAAAGGAAAACAGGCAGGCTTCGGCCGTCATGAAGAACTTCTTGAGACCAGCCCGGTGTACCGTGAGCTATTCGAGCTGCAAACGGGTGACAGGAAGATGCCTGTTCAGACTGAACATTGACTGATGAACCTGAAACGAAAACGAGGAACAGACCCCGATGGCTAAAATGTTTGCCGTCGCTGATGATCCGAATTTGCCGGCATTGCCCAGGCTGATTGATCCACAATTTATGAAGCAGCTTTTTATTGACCGGCTGCACAATGTCGATCATCGGCGGTGGGTGATCGAACGCGTCAGAGTGGTGGAAATGCGATACCGCCCGGGCCGGCGCTGCGAAATGATTTATCGCGTGCGGTACGCTTCACGCTCAGGTTCCGGATGGGACAAACAGTTCTTTTCTGCCATCGTGTTGCCCCCGGATGCCGCCAGGCTGCGGTTTGATCAGGTACGACATCAGCCTTATATCAAACCTGAATTTGGACCGGCCGTTCAATTTTTTGAAGAACTTGGCCTGATTATTTGGGGATTTCCCAATGATCCGAAGCTGCCCAGCCTGCAGCAGTTTTTGCAGCCCGATTTCCTGCAGACTTATATACAACAACGACTCGACAGTTTCGGCTTGCCCGGAGAGACAGAGTTACAATCCCTGAAAACGCAGGTGGTGAAATATGTCCCCCAGGATCGCTGTACTCTGAAGCACGAGCTGAACTGGCGGGCTAACGGGCAGGAGGGGGTGCTCATGTTTTTTAGCAAATTGTTCAATCCAAAATTTGATGGAGCCGGAAGTTACCGGATTCTTTCTGCACTGTCCCGATCACGTGTGGTTCAGGAAGGCGCGCTTTTATTTCCACAGCCCATTCTTCATGATTCGCAGCGCAATGTGATTTTTCAGCATGCCTTGCAAGGCCAACATGTGCCGGATGATTTCTCCGGTTGTGACGTAGCTGATCTCACTAAACGGTGCGGCAAAGCGCTTGCCGGATTTCAACAAACCGAGCTTCCCCTGACCAATGTCCTGAGCCGGCGCGGCATGCTGCTGGAAGTAGCCGAAAGCATACAAAGCGTGGGAAAACGGCAGCCGGCGCTGTTATCGAAGCTGCTCCGGCTTCAAAAAGGACTTGAAGACACCCTCCCCGGCCTGACGGCTTTACCCAATGTAACGAATCATGGCGCGTTTCGCTTAACGCAAATGCTGCGTGTCGATCAGCAACTGGGTTTGGTTGATTTCGACGGCGTGTTGTTATCCGATCCCATGCTGGATGCCGGAAGCTTTATTGCTCACCTGTTGTATCAGGTGGTAAAAAATGAACTGACTATGGAAAAGAGCTGGCTGGCGATCGAAGCCTTCTGCCACGGATATCGGGAAACGGCACCGTGGGGGATGCCGAGCGATGTGCTCCGCTGGTTTACCATTGCACTACTCATCAGTAAACATGCTAAAAAATGCATTCGATTGGCCAAAAAGCAGCAGAATATCCGTGTGGAAAGATTGGTCGAAATCGCCACAGCAATTTGGGAAGAGAAATTGGATTTTCAAACGGGGATGCCGGTGACGTGATTCCTGCAGCTTCACAACAGGCAGAAGCCTGGCTGGATGATCCGTATCTGCCGCAACTCCGGAAAGCGTTGATCCCCGGATCCATGCAAGCGGATTGGGCCCGTCTTTTCGACCGGGAGCTGCAACGGCTGAAGGCTGAGATAGAAGATTGCCGGATCGAACGGGTGCAATACCGCCGGCACAAACGCTGTCGAATACTTTACCGGTTGATTTTCCGCCATCAGGATGGTCATCGTTCAGATCAGTGGATCGCCGCAAAATTGGTCCGGCCCGGGCAGGGACGTCGGCAATTTTTAAAAGAGACCCGTTGCGGCGCTTTATCCAATGGACTGTGGAAATCAGCCTACCTGCTTGAAGAGATGGACCTTCTTGTGCATCCGTTTCCCTATGATCCGCGGATGCCCGGGCTGACTCTGGCAGGTCATCCAACCCATATCGCCCAAAAGGCCGAAGAATGGCTGGCTCAATCTCTGCGCAATCCCCATCAGCAGCTCACCGTGCCGATTTTGCAAAAAGTCAAATATATGCCGGGGAAACGCTGTGTCTTGAAATTTGCCCTGGCAGGTGATGAGGATTCACGCCAACCGTGGAGTTCCTATTTCAGTAAGACATTCAGCGACGGGCTGGCGGCATATCATTACCGCGTGCTGAAAACAGCACAAAAGCAGCTTGCTCCTAAAATCCAGATTCCGCGCCCCGTGTTATTTTGGGAACAGGCCAATACGTTTTGGCAGGAATCCTGGCCGGGCTTGCCTCTGATTGATCAATTGGAAGAGCTGTCCTGGAAGGATCTATTTCCGCAACTGGGTGAATTGGCCGCCGACCTGCACTCCAGTTTCTGTCCGGGATTACGCCGGCTTTTCCATGCACCATTGATTCTGCGCGATGCTTCGGAAGATGCCAACGCACTGGCATGGCACATCCCCCAACACCGCGATTCGCTGCAGGCCATTTTGAAATTGCTGCAAAAACGTGCCGGGGCGATTTTTGGAACCACACTGCCGGAAAGGCCGATTCACGGCGCTTTCCGCATTGAACAGCTTTTAATAAATCGCAACGATTTTGCAATCGTCGATTTGGATGCCCTGTCGCTTGGAGATCCGCTATTCGATGTGGCAGAATTTTGGGTGTCTTTGCAGTATCTGGCATTTACCCGGGGGTTTTCACTTCCTTTAATCAATGAGGCTGCAGAGGGGTTTGTGGATGCTTACGCCAGGAAAATCCCGTGGGACGTGGATCTTCGCCGGATTGCCTGGTATATCACGGCGTTCCTGTTCGGAAAAATGCACGACACCCTCAAAAATTTGGATATGCCGGCTCTGAACCGTTTTGACGAGATCTTGAGCTTACAGGAGCATTGGGCGGCGAAATTTTCCTGAGTTAAACCAACGCAACGACAAACTCAAAAACAGTGCAAAACAGCCATGACGTTATCATGATAAAGCTCGTTTTCATCCGTTCGAAAGTCGAGAGCACGGTGCACCTGACGACCGGCAATGGTCAGACGCTGGATCGCGCTGCTCTGGAAAAAATGAAGATTTCTGCCAAAGCCGGCAGCTCATCCAAAAACATCATTTTCGGGTTGCAAAAGCTGGGCCTCATCGACGAGGCCGAGGAGTGGAAATTCTGGAGCGGGCCGCTGACGGAAATCGAGGCCGAGGACGGCTTTCGCGTACGTTTATTCCCGGCAAAAGCCGATCTGCGCTCACCCGATATGGCACGGTACATTGCCGAGAACGGCGCTCCGGATATTCTCTGGATAGAAGGGACGGATTTCCCACCGTATCTCGCGCAAATTTTCGAGCTGTGTCCGAACAGCTTCAAAATGGTGTATTCGAAACAATGGCGGCCGTGGAAAATTCGGGCGCTGGAGCGGTACAATCTGTGTTTGGTGGATGAAGCGTGGGAAGCGCAAAAAGTCCGTAAGAAATATCCGCACGTGCACTGCGGTATCTGGGACAAGCTCATCGATTATGAACACACTCACGTTCCGCTGAACCTGCAAAAGCGATACGACATTTGTTATATCGCCTATTTACGCAAGCGCAAAAATCATGAGTTGCTGTTTCGGGCCATGGCGCGCCTGAAAGATCGGCGTTTGAGCTGCGTTTGCATCGGCGGCGACCGCAAGGGGTACCAAGCTGAACTGGAGAAAATGGCCCGGGACCTGGAGCTTGATGTGACGTTTCTCGGTGAGATCCCGAAAGAAAAAGTCAACGAAGTGGTAAACCAGTCCCGCATGGGTGTGATGTGTTCGGTGCTGGATGCGGCGCCGCGGGCAATCCTCGAATACATGGCGGCTGATGTGCCCGTGCTGGTCAACCGGGATTTGTGGGCAGGCAGCCGGTATGTGGTGCCGGGCGCCGGACTGGTAGTGCCCCCGGATCAATTTCACAAAGGGATTGTGGAAATCCTGGAACATTCAGAACGGTTCTTCCCACGAAAAGCGTATTTGCAACACTTCGCATTTGAAAACGTCATGAGCCGTTTTATCAAATTATTAAAAGAAGCAGGCTGTCCGCATCATCAGGCTATCCCCGTTTGATGCTCCCTTTGCAGAAACAAGGCGGACCAGCCGGATGTATCCAACGGTTGACGAGCGGTTTAAAGGCTGAACCGGTTGGCAGTGCGGGTGGCGAAATCAAATGCAAAGCTGCTGTGGCGCATGATGTGGGAAATAGCTTGAATCGGGCATCTTCAATGAATCAATCATGGCCATTCTCAACCGATCCGGATTGGAACCATTCTCTCAGCGCTCCGGACCGGTCGGTTGAGGCATACCCAATGCGAAAGGAATCAGGAATGAGAGCACACAACATGGTGATTTTTCTGATGCTGTTCGCAGTTTCGGCCCTGGGGCAACAGCAGCCAGGACAGCGTTATCTGGATCCGATTTTTGATAACGTGGTGGTGACCAAGGATATTCAATACGGGGAAGCCGTCCACATTGAAACAGGAAAGCTGGTAAAGCTATATCTCGATGTCTATGAACCGGAAGGGGATACCCTGTCATTGCGCCCTGCCGTAGTCTGGGCGTTTCCGAATTTTCGTAACGGCAGCAAGGAAAACGAATCCACGGTTCAGTATGTAACGGCACTGGCCAAACATGGGTACGTAGGTGTGGCGCACAATTACCGCAACCACTCTGATCCGGATAATTATCTGACTGAAGCTATCCAGCAGGGCTATGAAGATACCAAAGCCGCCATTCGCTGGCTGCGTGCCAACTGGCAAACGTACCGAATCGATACGCTTAAAATTTCGGTGGCAGGCGGTTCTGCCGGCGCTTTTGTCTCTCTGGCAACGGCGTACAAAGAAGAGGAGGGGAATAGCGGCAATCCCGGCTACTCTTCGGAAGTATCCGCCTGTGCGGAAATATCCGGGGCGCTGGAAAATCTCAACGATATGGAAATCGGTGAAGCCCCGCTGATCATCGTTCACGGCACAGCAGATGAACGCGTTCCGTTTGAGGAAGCCCTGAAGCTGGAACAGCGCGCACTGGAGACCGGCATCCCTTATGAGTTACATCCTTTGGAAGGCGTCGGCCATAGAACCGGATATCTGGTGGAGCAAATTTTCCCTCTGATTCGAGATTTTTTTTATAAATACGTCATCACCACCGGGCCCAATGGGCCGCCGAAAGTGACGATCGATGATGTGTCCATGAACGAGGGCAATGCTGACACCACCTATATGGATTTCCCGGTACACCTGGATGAGCCGACGTACAGCGGCCAAACCGTGCGCGTGGCGTATGCCACGGCGGACGGTTCGGCGATCGCCGGCGAAGATTATGTGGCGGCATCCGATACGCTCATCATCCCTCCCGGCGAAGTCACTGGCGTGATCCGGATCGCTGTTTTGGGAGATGGGCTTGAGGAAGCCGATGAGACGTTTTATGTGAATATCGAGAACCCCGATAACGCCCAAATCATCGATTTGCAGGCGATCGGCACCATTGTGAATGATGAAAATCCGCAACCGCCGGCGGCACCGGGCAACCTGGTGGCCACCACCGTCAGTCATTCTCAAATCGATCTGAGCTGGACCGACAATTCGGCCAATGAGGACGGGTTCAAGATCGAGCGGAAAACGGGGGCGGGGACGTTTGTGGAAGTCGCTCAGGTGGCGGCGAATGTGACCTCGTACAACGACACGGGCCTGTCCGCCGAGACGACCTATACCTACCGCGTGCTGGCGTACAATGCGGCGGGCACTTCGGCGTACTCCAATGAAGCCAGCGCCACGACCGATACGATGCCGCAACCACCGGCCGCGCCAACCAATCTGACAGCCGCTGCTGCGAGTGCCTCGCAAATTGACTTGAGCTGGACCGACAACTCGGGCAATGAGGACGGCTTCAAGATCGAGCGCAAAAGCCCGGGTTCGGCCACGTTTATGGAAATTGCGCAGGTGGCGGCGAACGTGACCTCGTACAACGACACGGGCCTGGCGGCCGGATCGACCTACACTTACCGAGTGCGGGCCTACAATGCCGGAGGCAACTCGGGCTATTCCAATGAGGCCAATGCCACCACACAGGCACAACCGAATCCCCCGGCTGCGCCGTCGAACCTGACCGCCACGGCAGTGAGCACCTCACAGATCGACCTGTCCTGGCAGGACAATTCCAACAACGAAGACGGCTTCAAAATCGAGCGCAAAGACCCGGGCAGCACCACTTTCGTGGAAATCGCTCAGGTCGGCGCCAATGTCACCAATTACAGTGACACCGGCTTGAATCCGAACTCCACCTACACCTACCGCGTGCGCGCATTCAACGCCGACGGCAACTCCGGGTACTCCAACGAGGCCTCGGCGACCACGCAAAATGCCGGCAACAATCCACCCACAGCGACCATCATTCAGCCGGTGGCAGGCAAGGATTATCCGGTGGGGCAAAACCTGTGTTTTTATGGAGAAGCTACGGATCCGGAGGACGGCGAGTTACCGGCTTCGCAGTTTGAGTGGCGCGCCGATCTGCCCAACGGCGTCAAAGATTATGTCGTCGCTACCGGTGTGAAATACGGCAATGCCAACCCGACCCTGGTTGGTGCCTATACTCTGAAACTGATTGTTACTGATTCTGACGGCAATCAGACCATTACGACGATTCAGTTTACGGCCTCCAACACTGCACCGACCAACCAGCCGCCGACGGCGGTGGCCCAGGCCAATCCCACTTCCGGCGTGGCGCCGCTCACGGTGCAGTTCAATGCCGACAATTCCACCGATCCCGACGGCACGCTGCGCTACTCCTGGGATTTCGGGGATGGCAATACCTCGGATAAGAAAAATCCGCAGCATACTTACACCAATCCCGGAACCTACACCGCCGTGCTGACGGTGACCGATGACAATTGTGCCACATCCACGGATCAGGTGGTGATCACCGTTAACAGCAGCCAACCCAATCCACCGGCCGCGCCGTCGAACCTGACCGCCACGGCGGTGGGTACCTCACAGATCGATCTGAGCTGGCAGGACAACTCCAACAACGAGGATGGATTCAAGATTGAACGCAAAGACCCGGGGAGCACCACCTTCGTGGAGATCGCCCAGGTCGGCGCCAATGTCACCAATTACAGTGACACCGGGCTGAATCCGAA
>WFVT01000036.1 GCA_015491485.1 Candidatus Zhuqueibacterota bacterium | reverse complement strand
TTGCAAATCCTGATTTTTAGAATTAATTTTGAACAAAATGTAATTTCCAGGCTTTAAATTGATCATTGCACATCTTCCCACCGGGTAAAGGCAATTTTTGGGGCGCCATAATCTTTTAAGATTTGAATGACAGAAATCAATTACGATCAATCCTTTTTCCAGATTTTCCGCTTCACTCTTTGGATCAACATAGCCAAAACATGGCCCAAGTTGCAACCATTTACTCCAAAAAGAATTGAAACGGAACGATGAACAAGCTAAACATTGCTTCACAATTCGATGAAAGCGCGGATGTGGTGTTGTTCCAGGGAGATACCCTTGACTTTTTAGCGCAAGTGCCATCCGAATTTGTGCAGCTGGTGGTAACTTCGCCTCCATATAATTTAAATAAAGAATATGAAAACAAATTAGACTTGGAAGACTATATCAACCAGCAAAGAATGGTCATTTCAGAAAGCGTTCGGGTTCTTAAACCCACGGGAAGCATTTGCTGGCAGGTTGGAAATTATGTTGAAAATGGCGAAATTATCCCGTTAGACATCATTTTGTATCCCATTTTTTCTGAGCTGAATTTGCATTTACGGAATCGCATTGTATGGCATTTTGGTCATGGTCTGCACGCTACCAAACGTTTCTCTGGCCGATATGAAGTGATCCTTTGGTTTACGAAAGGAGAAAATTATATTTTTAATTTGGATGCCGTGCGGGTGCCCCAAAAATATCCCGACAAAAAGCATTTCAAAGGACCAAACAAAGGACAGTTGTCAGGACATCCTCTCGGGAAAAATCCCAGCGACGTCTGGGAAATTCCCAATGTCAAGTCCAATCACGTTGAGAAGACCATCCATCCGTGCCAGTTTCCAGTGGAATTGATCGAAAGACTGGTATTGGCTCTGACCAATGAGGGCGATTGGGTGTTAGATCCATTTTTGGGAGTCGGTACGACAGCCATTGCCTCATTGATGCATGGGCGACGGGCAATGGGAGCCGAAATTATGCCTCAATATGTGGAAGTCGCTAAGGAACGCCTTCATAAAGCAGAACAGGGAATTTTGAGAATAAGACCCATGGAACGAACTGTTTATGATCCAAACGGCCGTGTAAAATCCATACCGCCCAAATTTGTGAAAATCAAATCTCTCACAGAGCAACTGGATTTATTTTCTTCATCGAAACATGCGGAACCTTTGAAAATTAAGGACGACTCGTAAATGAAAGTCGTTTATGAGTATTCGCATCTGGGCGGTTCGGAAATCTTATCGGTTCGATATCCGCATCATGAAAAAGAGATTTACGACATTATTGCAAATGTCACCGCTCAAAAAAGTAAGATCAGTAAAGAAAAAACGATGCCCGGGCGCAAGCTCTATTCTCCCAAAGATCTCAACAAACAGTTCAAATCGCAATTTCTTCAATACGGATACAAAGAGCTAAAAGACCGTTACACCATTACCCTCCCCGATCATGACATAAAAATCACAGGGGCATTTAAACAAATCGATTTTGTGAAAGATAAAGTTTTGGTCGAAGTTCAATTCGGAAAATATGCTTTTATGTTTTACGACATGGCTAAATTTCAGTATTTTTATAATGAAAACAAAGCAGAAGTCGGTGTTGAAATTGTACCCTGCCATGCATTGCATAAAAGCATGTCCACGGGGGTTTCCTATGGAGAACAATTGGTGTATGATATCGAACGCTTAAAGCGACATTTCCCGGCCGTTCCTGTAAAAATTATTTTAATTGATGTTGATTAAAGCGGGCGTCGCCCAATGAGGATATTCTTTTTTGAAAATCGCAATCCGTATTTATTGAGGGGCAAATATTTTCGAGTCATTTGCTTTTTAGCGGCTACCCTGTTTCATCCGGTGCCCCATGCAATCGCTCAGGCCTTTTCACAACCTCCAAAACAAATCGGCTATTATGTGGATATGGCGCAATTCCGGGTGAATGATTCTATCAATCTGGCAGAAATCTATTTTGCCATCCCGCGAAGTCAGTTTACATTCACAGCAAGCGACACGGCTTTGCGGGCTGATCTCAATTTAACCATCCATATTTTCAAAAATGAAAAGCAGGTTTTAAGCCGTACTTGGAAAGCGTCCAGTTATGCGACCGATTTGAACGATGCCCGGTCTGCAAAAATGTTGTTCTCCGTTGCCAGTTTTCAGATGAAGCAAGGGGATTATCAAATTGTGGCCTCAGTAGCCGACGCCCACAATCAGGTCAGAGGAGAAGCCGCTTTTGATTTGAAAGTGTCCCCGTATTCCGGCGGCGAATTGATGCTCAGCGATCTCGAACTCGCTTCAGAGATCAAACGTGACCGATCGAGAAGCGTCTATTACAAAAACGGTTACCGGGTCATCCCCAATCCCAGCGGCATTTACGGCGACGGCCTGCCCATTTTAATGGTATATTCGGAAATTTACAATTTACCATATCCGTCGGATACCACATATACCGTGCATTACCGGGTTTACGATTCTTCGGGAAAGGTGGTGAAAAACTTACCGCCCAAAACCCGACCTATTACCGGTTCATCTCTGGTGGAGGTCGGCGGTTTTAACGTGATTTCATTATTTTCCGGTACTTATACCCTTGAAATTGAGGTGAAAGACAACGCAACGGGAAAAGTCGCTCGCCGGACGAAGAAATTTTTCATCTATCGACACCGGGATCAGCGGGCGGAGGCGCGACCGGACATCGGCAAGGCGCGTATGGAGGCTTTGAGCTACTTTTACCGTGATATGTCCGAAAAGCAAATGGATGAAGAGTTCGATGCCGCACGCTGGATCGCCACCAAGGAAGAGAAGGCGATTTACGAGTCGCTGGACGAAACCGGCAAACGCGAATTTCTGGCAGAGTTCTGGCAAAAGCGTGATACCGATACCACGACCGTGCGCAATGAGTTCCGCGAAGAATATCTGGAGCGGGCGCGCTATGCCCGGGACAATTTCAGTGGTTTCAAGCCCGGATGGCGCACCGACCGCGGACGGATTTTGTTGACCTACGGCCGGCCGGACGAGATCGAGCGGTTTCCCAGCAATAACAACACCCGCGCCTATGAAATCTGGCATTACTATCATCTCGAAGGCGGCATCCAATTCATTTTTGTGGATATTCGCGGCTGGGGCGAGTTCAGTCTGGTCCATTCCACCGCTCGGGGCGAGGTGCGAGACCCCGATTGGACACGGTGGCTGCGACCGGTGCGCTGACGGGGACGTGAACCGTGGCCCGCAGCATGAAAATCACGCGTATTTATGCCGATGCTGATGGCGAATCGCATTTCGATGAAATCGAAGTGCCGCTGAACGACGCCGGGATCATCGGATACTTGTCGGAAACCGTGCCGGCTCATGGGGTGATTTTTCGCGAAAATCCGGCGGATTATTTTTACGACTGGCATCCGGCGCCGAACCGGCAGTTCATCGTCATGCTCGATGGGGAAATCGAAATCGAAGTCAGCGACGGCGAGGTGCGGCGCTTTCGGGGTGGCGATGTACTTCTGGTGGAAGATACCCACGGCCGCGGCCATAAAACCCGCAATACAGGCGGCACACCGCGCCGGTCTATTTTCATCCTATTGGACGAACAGGGGAATCAGGATGAACCCAACCATTCTCATCCCCGTCAATGAAGAGCTTGTGATCCGCCGCTACCGGGAGGGGGATCAGGAGCCTCTGGTGAAATACATCAACAACCGCAATGTCTGGCTCAATTTAAGCGACCGGGTCCCCCATCCCTACACCCGCAATGATGCCGATCAGTGGATTGCTCATACTCAGAAAGAAGACCCGCCGCAAAACTTTGCTATCGCCAACGACCAGGAAATCATCGGGGGGATCGGACTGATCTTCCGAGAAGGAATTCATCGTCACTCGGCGGAATTGGGGTACTGGCTTGGTGAGCCCTTCTGGGGCCGGGGCATCATGAGCCGGGTTGTGCGCACTTTTATTGACTGGGCGTTTCGGTCCTATCCACTGAAGCGCATCTTTGCTGCGGTGTATGAAAGCAATCCGGCCTCGAGCCGGGTACTGGAAAAAGCCGGCTTCATACTCGAGGGCCGCTTCCGCAAAGCGGTGATCAAAAATGATCAATTCCTCGATCTGTACTATTACGCCATCCTGCGCGAAGAGGTGCTCTCGAGTCACTCAAAATGATCCCTTCGTGCATGGCGGTTGATGATGATTTGGTGTATTTGTAATATATTACTTGCATATATCGAAACCCTCGCGTATTTTTGAACCGTCTCCCAAAAATTCCATTGTTCATTCATTATAAAAGTGAACCCAAATTCATTTCAGAAACCATCGGAGCATCCATGACGCATTCCGACTGGCAGGGCGTGTTCCCGGCCATCACTACTCCATTTACCGAAAATGGCCGCATCGATTTTGATTTTTTTCAAAAGCACGTGCAGGCGCTGCTGGAGGCCGGCGTCCACGGTCTCGTGGTGTGCGGCACCCTCGGCGAGGCCAGCACGCTCTCGCAAGCGGAGAAACTCGAGTTGATCCGCCACGCAAAACGCCTGTGCCGGGGACGCGTGCCCGTACTCACCGGTGTGGCGG
>WFVT01000035.1 GCA_015491485.1 Candidatus Zhuqueibacterota bacterium | reverse complement strand
ACCCGACCGCTGTCGCAGGTGTCAGCCAAATCGTTTCGTTTGAATCAAATCGTTTGCCGCCCTTTGATAGGTTGATGATCCCCGTGTAATTCCTGTGGCCATGCGGCAAAGCCACGTATCCAAACCGTGGGATTGCCACCGAAACAGTTTGATTGATGGTCTGCGATGGAGCGGCCGGATCGGCGGTATATCTGCAAAAATGATTGCCCGTCATGCGGCCCTTGCCTTTTTCTTGCGCCGCGTTGTCGCTGGGTAACCGGTTGAAGCCCGACCCTGTTCTATTATTTCTGCAAATACTCCGCAAACCACGCATGCAGGGTGTTCCACCACAGTTCCGCATTCAACGGTTTGGTGACGAAGTGATCTTCATCCGGGAAATACAGAAACTTGCTCGGCACGCCCATGCGCTGCAGTGCGGTGAAGGCTTCGAAGCCCTGCGATACATCCACCCGATAATCCCGCTGGCTGTGCACGATCAGCATCGGCGTTTTGAAATTCTTTACGTAGCTTGACGGCGACCATTTGCGGTACAGCTCCGGATTTTCCCACGGCGGACCGCCCATCTCCCATTCCGGGAACCACAGCTCTTCGGTGGTGCCGTACATGCTCACGAGATTGAACACGCCGTCGTGCGCCACCAGACATTTGAACGGCTGCTCGTGGCCCTGGAACCAGTACATCATGTAGCCGCCGTAGCTGGCGCCGGCCGCCGCCATGCGGTCTGCGTCGATGAACGGATAGGTTTTGACCACGTACTCCCAGCCTCGCTTCAGGTCTTCGAACACCTTGCCGCCCCAGTCGCGCGAAATTTCATCGGTGAATTTCTGTCCGTAGCCGGTGGAGCCTCGCGGATTGACCATCACCACCACATAGCCGGGCGCGGCGAACATCTGCGCGTTCCAGCGGTAGTGAAAGCTGTCGTGCCAGGCGCCCTGCGGACCGCCGTGCACCAGATAAATCAGCGGATATTTTTTATTGGGATCAAACTCCGGCGGTTTCACCATCAAACCGTGCACCTTCGTGCCGCCGGCGCCTTCGAACCAGAATTCCTCCAGCGGATTCATCTCCAGCCGCGCCAACAGCTCGCGGTTGATGTCGGTGAGCGGCCGGGCGTTTTTGCCGTTGCCGTCCATGATCCATACATCCGCCGGACGGTTGATGGCCTGGCGCAGAAACACCAGTTTGCCCTGCCGTGTGACTCGCAGGCTCGTATTGAACGACTTTCGCGTGAGTTGTTTGACGTCGCCGCCTTTGATGGAAACGCGGTAAATCGAATAATACCCCTGATCGTCGGCAAGGAAATAGATATATCTGGATTTCGGTCCCCACACGATGTTGCGCGCTGAGCGGTCCAGATCGGCGGTGAGGCTGCGGTGCTCGCCGGTGCGGCGATCGTACAGCATCACCTCCTGGCGGTCGGACTCGAATCCCGGGCGGCGCATGGCGAGATAGGCGATGTATCGGCCATCCGGGGAATACACCGGATGGTTGTCATTGGCCTTGTTGGTGGTGAGCCGCTTTTCCGGGCCGCCATCCACCGGCCGCACGAACAGATCGTTGTTGGTGCTGATCGCCACCACCGGATCGGTGTTCTTCACGTAGCAGACTTCCCTACCGTCCGGCGAGATGGCGTAGTCCGGGCTGCCTCCAAGGGCGATGGGCGGCGAATCGTAATCACCGGGGGTGAGATCGCGGAAGCTGCCGTCCTTTGCCGAAGCAATGAACACATGATTGCGCTTGCCCTCGGTCCATTCGTTCCAGTGGCGGTACAGCAGCCGGTCCCAGATTTGCGCTTTGACCGGATTTTTGGCTTTCGCCTCCTCCCGCGCTTTGTTGCAGGCATCGTCCTGACAATCGGGATAGACACGGGAATGGAACAGGATGTGGCGGCCATCCGCCGACCACACCGGGCCGATGGCGCCGGTGGAAATGGCCGTCAGTTGCCGCGCCTCGCCGCCATTCACCGGGATAAGGTAGATTTGCGGTGAGCCGCCGCGGGTGGAGATAAACGCAATGGTTTTGCCATCCGGCGACCAGCGCGGCTGAAAATCGCTGGCCGGGGAATGGGTCAACGGGCGCGGCTCGCCGCCTCGCGTCGAAACCAGCCAGATGTCGCTGTTGCCGCGGTTGCTTTCCTTACTGTACACCGTGACGGTGAACGCCACCCACCGGCCATCCGGCGACGGCTGCGGATCGCTGACGCGCTTGATGGCAATAAAATCGTCGAAGGTGATGGGATGCCGTTCCTGGGCCAGGCCGGCCGTCACCCCTATCAAGAGCAACATGATCATCCAAAATAGCCTGCGCATGATCGGTCTCCTTATTCATAACTTCAGAAAATTCATAGCTAACCAACTCAGGCAATATAAACATTCATGGCACAAAATCAAGGCATGCGGCACGGGATGGAGAATGGCGGAAAAAGCTTTGTCATGTTTCGAGAGATTCTCCATATCCGCTGCCGAACGCGGCAAAACAATCCAGGGCCGTCCCAAAACCTCCATTCGGCGTCATTCCTGTGAAGTCGCGAATCTATAATTGGATTGCTCCTCTCAACCATTGAGATTCTCAGCCCTGAAGAGGAACATTCCGCTTTTTGCTTCTTTAATTTGACTTTTATAGTTTATTTGCTAAATTGTATAAAATAAAAATTCAGAATTGACTTTTGGAGAAATACCATGAACGAAAATGGCCCCAAACACAATATTTCCGAAGAAAAAATCAAAGCGGTTTTAAAAGCTTATCATCTTATTGGCGAATTTCTCGAGGAAATCCTACCTCCGGAATTACTTTATAATGATCATTTCCGTAAAGGCCTGGACGAAGCCTTAAAAGACGTGAAATCCGGGAAAACCAGAGAAATTCGGTCATTTGATGAATTTACCTCCTAATCGAACAATCCATATAACGAGGGCTTTTTCTAAAGACCTCAAAAAACTGCCGAAAGTCATCCAAAGACAGTGCTGGGAAATTGCCAATATTCTCGCAAAAGACGTTTTTGATCCAACCCTGGATATTAGAAAACTGCATGGATATGAGAATGTTTGGCGGACAAAAGTAAAACGCTCTTATCGACTCATCTACACCTTTGATGATAATTCCTTATATTTGCTGAGAATTGCGCATCGCAAAGATATATATAAAAAGCCATTTGATGATATAGATATTTAAAACCATTGCCTTTTCCACCTTACGCTGCTTTAAAAATTCTATCTTCATCTCCCCATATATTAACTTTTCATCACGTAATGCTTCATCGGCACCATTGGTCTTTGTGCGTAAATTCACCTCCGATGGTTTTTACACCGTTCCCCCAAAACTCCCGGTACTTTAAAAGTGCCGGGAGTTTTCTTTTGCTTTCTTTTCTGCCGTTTGTGCTTTTGTGGTTTCCCCCAAAAACCATAAAAAAAGCCCGTAAGAACTTCCGGTTCTTAACGGGCTTCTTTGGGGGATGGAAGACGCCGATCCGCGCCTTCCACGGCAGTCTCCGGGTTGCCCCGGATTTTCTACTCGTCGCGACCCATCATACGGTAGGTCAATTTCTTGCCATGCTCCACCCCGGGCTGATCGAACGGATCGATGTGATACAGGCCGCCGGAAAACGCGGTCGCCACTTCCAGCATGAAAAAGAACTGGCCAAGGGTGCCCGGCGTCACTTTCGGAAAATGCAGCGTCAGGTTCGGCCGCTGATGCGCCGCCAGCGCTTCGGCCGTGGCCTGCTGCTCCACATTCAACAGTTGATTCAGACGCTTTCCCCCCAGATAACCATAACTCCGGTATCCGCCGAAATTCGGCGCGATTTTCACCTCACGGCGAAACTGCTCCACCCGCAAAAAGGTAATCAGCTTGTCGTTCGGCCCTTCGATGTATAACTGCACCTGGCTGTGCTGATCCACCGCGCCCAGCGCCTTGATGGGCGTCTGCCCCACATGCACTTCGCGGCCGTCCAGATCGCGGGCTTTGCCAAGACTCTCGGCCCAGAGCTGCCGGAACCAGTCAGCGAGATCGTACAGGCTGTCCGCATACGGCATCATCACCGCCTGGGTCTTGCCGTGCCGTTGATTGGCCAGATAATGCAGCGCTGCAAACTGATATGCCGGGTTGTCGCGCAAATCCGCAGACTGGCAACGCCGGTCCATGTCGGCGGCGCCGTTCAGCATGGCGCGAATGTCGATCCCGGCCACCGCCGCCGGCAGCAATCCCACCGGCGTCAGCACGGAAAAGCGGCCGCCCACCCCGGGATCGATGGAAAACGTGAGGATGTGCTCCTCGCGCGCCAGCGCCCGCAAATCGCCCTGCTCCGGATCGGTGGTGAACACCAGATTCTGCTTCCATTTCGGCCCCAAGGCTTTCTGCAGTGCATCCGCCACCACCAGAAAAATCGCGGCGGTTTCCGCCGTGCTGCCGGATTTGGTGACAATGTTGAACAGCGTGCGGCTCACATCCAGAAAATCCAGTAATCCGGCCACCGTATCCGGATCGGGATTTTCGAGATAATAAATCCGCGGACCGCTGCGCTCGTCGTCCGGCAGCTCATTGTGAAACGGATGCAACAGCGCTCGGTGCACGGCCTTCGGGCCCAGCGACGACCCTCCGATCCCCACATGGACGTAATTTGAAAAACTACCGCGCATGTCCGACGCGAACCGCAGTATCTCTTCGGCCAGCTCTTTTTCATACGGCAAATGGAAGAAGGGCAGTTCACCGGCATCCCGTCGGGCTTTCAGATGCTGGTGGGCTTCATCGGCTTTTTCCTGCAAATCCGCCAACTCGGCCTCGGAAATGCCGTGCTCCTCTCCCACGACATCGGCCATGGCATTGCGACAGTTCAATTCGAGAACTTCAGACATTGACCGTTCCCTCTCTGGATCTCATTCATCGAATCCTTGCAATATTTTCTCACATTTCGAACGATTTCAATCGATCCAATGAAAATCAATGGCCTCGATTTTAATTCCGAAATCGGGCATAATTGAATTGCGAAATCAAGACATCCATTAAAAACATGGAAACGCCACTGCGAACGCTCACGATGCCGGATCGGGTTGCGTGCAACTTGATTTTAAGGAACGATGATGAACGCCCTGGTTGTCAAAAAGCGGTTCAACATGCCCGGGCTATTTTTTAACCACGAAATGCACGAAAAACTGGTTGAAGCACGGGGGGCAAAAACCTTCGTGAGCTTCGTGTCCTTCGCGGTAAATCATCTCATTAAACGTCACGACAACGCACGCTGCGCGACAATCCAATCCGCTGCCTCTCGCAGATCACGGGCCACGAAATCCGGATTGCACCGGGCCCGCATTTCCTTGCCGTAGCCGGTGAGCACCAGCACGGTCCGGCATCCGGCGCGCTGCCCGGCTTCCACATCTGCCGCCTTGTCGCCGATCATGAACGCCGAGGCCAGCGGCAGGCCGGTGTCGGTTTCTGCCCGTCTCAGCAGCCCGATCTCCGGCTTCCGGCAATCGCACCGGTCATCCGGTGCATGCGGACAGTAGTACACGCCACGGATACGCACGCCGGCCTGGTCCAGCAGGTTCACCATGCGGTTATTCACCGCTTCGACATCCTGCGCCGTGAAATAGCCGCGTCCCACGCCCGACTGATTGCTGATGATGACCAGCACGGCGCCGGCGTCCTGCAGTCGTTTCAGCCCATCGACGGCACCGGGGATCAGTTCCACGCCATCCGGGTCTGCAAGGTATTCCTTCTCCCGGATGACCGTCCCGTCCCGATCCAGCAGCACCAGAAACGGCTTCATCCTGCTTCTCCCAGCTCGGCGTCGATCATCTCCATCCAGATGTGGCCGATGAGCAGATGGCATTCCTGAATCCGCTGCGTGTCTTCATCCGGCACGATGATGGCATGCTTT
>WFVT01000034.1 GCA_015491485.1 Candidatus Zhuqueibacterota bacterium | reverse complement strand
TGTATAAGAGACAGGGTGACCGCACGCTCGTTTTTGAAACTGTTTTAGCCTGAAATTGATATGGATGCGGCGGTCTCCTTTCCACCGGCAATCATGACAGTGGAACTCACAGCCAGAACATCCTTCGGCTTTGTCAATGCTCTTTTGCATCTTATAACCGGTCGCCGTGGTCATTTCCACCGTTTTTTTCATAACGCATCGGCTTGCCGGCAGGGCAGATAAATTAATCCCGATTGCGCCGAGGCTGAATAGGTTATGTTCTGTTGAAATAGCCCCGCCTTTCAAGCCGGGGACGAGATGCCGCGAAGAAAAATTCGGGCTTTAGCCCGAAACCATCATGGGCTGAAGCCCGGATTGGGGGGTGGCTCTTGATCCCGAGCTAAAGCTCGGGGCTAATCAGACGATGGGCTGAAGCCCTCTATTGGGGGCTCAGCGGTTTCCCCGCACTGAAGCACGGGGCTATTCTAAATCGATAGCGAATCTTTATTTCCGGCCGGGCGTTTTTGATTGATGAGCCTTTGCTTGATTAGCCCAGGCTTTCAAGCCGGGGATGCTCGATCCCCGAGCTGAAGCTCGGGGCTATTCAGCTATGACGGGAAGCCAGAACCAAATAAAATCGGGGCTTTAGCCGGAAACCCAAGGAGGTAAAGCCGCTATTTTGGAGGACTGCCGTTCGGTATGAGCTAAAGCGCGTGGCCATTCAGAATCAGCATCGAATCCGCATTTTTCGGCCGGACGAGCCTAATTGAATAGCCCCGGCTTTCAAGCCGGGGACGAGATGCTGCGAAGAAAAATTCGGGCTTTAGCCCAAAACCACCATGGGCTGAAGCCCGATTTTCTGGAAGGCCGTGGCTTTCCCCGAGCTGAAGCTCGGGGCTATGGAATCTGCGTCGAAACCTAATTTAGTTGTTAGGCAAGCTTAATAGACATATCAGGTAAATACGGCACCTAACAAATACATATTGTAGGCTCAATTGAAGTCGGTTATCTTTTTACACAGTCCCGTGCTTTGAAGGACGAAGGTGCCCGCAGTTTAACGGCTTTCCGATCGCATCACAGTTTTTCGCGCAGGACCATTCCCGTGGAGGGGGCAAGCTGAATGGAACCGCCGCCGCGTAATTCACGCAAACCCATCATCCCGGCGTGTTTTCCATCCACCACCACCTCCCACTTGCCATCCGGCAGCTTGAATTCCACGGTATCATCGGGATCACCGTTCACCAGCACGATAAATCATTTCGATCGCCGGAACCGGCTTTGCGGAGCCGGAATCCAACAGCAAATTCGTTCTCGCTGTCCAGAAACTGAAAATCGGCCGGTCGCGAATGGCGGAATGCCGGGTGCGCCTTGCGCAGCGCAATCAGACCGCGGTAATAATCCACCAACTCCCGGTTCATGGCACGGTGCCGCCAGTTCAGCCAGTTGGTTTCATTGTCTTTTTCATAGCTGTTGTGATCGATGCGTCCCACATTCGGATCCGGCGCCTCCGTGGGGGCAATGACCTTGCTGCGCGCCCAGTCCTGCCCCTGAGACAGCATAATCGGTCCCTGTGAGGTCAGCAAACATAACGCTGCCAATTTATTGAGCTGAAGCTGCTTGTCTGTCAATCGGGCATTAGCATCCACGTCCTCAATCACCTCATCTTCCCGCACATCCCCAAGTCCCAGCCGAATGAAATCGCCCAGGGTGTGGTCGTCGTGCGACTCGAGGTAATTCACCGAATGGCGCTTGTTTTGAAACAGGCCGCCGAAGGCTTTCAGCGTGCCCATGAAATAATTGCGAATGGTTTTCGGATTATTGCTCCCCTGCCAGCGCCCAAAAATAAAACCGTGGCCATCTTTGGGATTCTGTCCTTTGATACCGTTGCGGATCTGATCGTTCCAGGCGGCCCAATCTCGCTCGGAAAATTCCGCCAGCTCGTATTCACCGCCGCCCCAGGCCTCAGCGATGAGAATCACATCCGGATTGATTTTGCGCGCTTCACGGGTGATGGCTGCCACCGTTTCCCAGTCAATGAGTGCCGCCAGATCGAACCGGAAGCCATCCACGTGGAATTCGCGCATCCAGTACAGCACACTCTCGACGATCAGCCGACGCGCCATGGGCCGCTCAGTTTTAAAATCGTTGCCGCACCATGATCGCGATTCAAAATTCAAATCGCCGTCCAGCCGGAAGTAGTACTTGCGGTCCGTCAGCTTAAACGTATTCTGATCGTACTGTGCAACATGGTTGTACACCACATCCAGAATCACGGCGATGCCGTTTTTATGCAGTTCTTTAATGACCTGCTTGAGCTCACGCACCGCACGGCCGTCGGCGCCGCAGTATTGCCCCGGCTTCAGATTGCCGCCGGTGGCATAGTAGCTCTCCGGCGCGAAGAAATACGAGGTCATGTAGCCCCAGTGATTCCGCTCGTACGGATTCCAGTCGTTAAACACCGGCGCATTGGGATCTTTGTACGGCACCTCGATGTTTCCGAAATCGTGCAGCGGCAGAAACTCCACCGCATTCACGCCGAGGTCTTTGAGATAATTCAGACCGCCCGGCGTATCCGGGTCGAGCAGTCCCAGATAAGTGCCACGCAGCGAATCCGGCACGCCGGAACTGGGATGGGCGGTGAGATCGCGGACATGTGCTTCGAGAATGATCAGGTCTTCCCATTTGTAGCGTAAAAAATCATCGCCTTCCCAGTCAAAATCATCCCGGTAGATGAGGGTTTTGCCCTGGTGCAAATAGGTGTTTTTGGTGCAAACGGCCCGGCTGTACGGATCGGCGATCATTTTGTCGGGATCGAACATTTCGCCATCGCCTTCCGGCCCCCACACCCGGTAGCCGTAATATTTGCCTTCGAGTTCGCCGGGCAGGACCAGTTCCCATACGCCGTCCGCGTCGCGTTTCATGGCGTGGCGCTCACCGGTTTCCTGCTCGCACCGGTCGAACAGCTCCAGCTCCACCCGCAGCGCCCGCGGTGCAAACAGTCGGAACACGGTGCTGCCGTTTTCAAACCGATAGCCAAGCGGTTTATCGGAATAAAACCGATCCAGAATACCCATATGGCGCAGCGGCTTTTCGCCCACGCCGCGGATGCGAATGCGGTAGTTGCGGTACAAATCAATGGGGCCGGTGCGGATCATCAGCGTATTCTGACTGACCGAAACCGACTCGACGGTCAGGTCCGGCTCAAACCGAATATCCGCTGCCTTCACTTCCGGGGCAGCTCCGTCAAAGTACACCGTTACGCGGTTCTCCGCGTCGATATCGGCAGCGAGCATCTTGACCGCCGATAGATTTTCCGAAACAGCCGTTTGTGGGCTCATAGGCATTGTCCATATCCATCCGTGCACAAACAGCCCGAAGAAAATCACCAGGGCAAATCGGCGCATGGGCGTTCCTCATTTGGTTGATTTCGGCATAACAGCCAGGATTTTTTTGATCAACTGCTCGTCATCCGGCAACAATCCGCTGTGCGGCAAACGTTTGACCAGTTCGCCCCACTTGGGATTGCGTTTGAACACCTCTTTGAACAGCGGCAGAGCCTCATCCACCCGGCCAATGGAAGCCAGGGTCACCGCCGGCCAGAAAATCATCTCGGTATTGTCCGGGGCCAGTTCCATGGCGGCTTTGTATGCCTTCATGGCCTCTTCCACCTTTCCTTCGGTCATCAGCTCATCACCGTGGTTGGCGTAGTTATACACCTTTTGCACCTGCAGCAACCGTTTGATTTCTTTCAACGGCTCGGGATGATCATCCACGCGGATATCGACGACGCGTTCGTTCCATGGCGTCCCGGATTTCTTGCCCGACACCACCAGGATCGCCGCGGATTGCTTGCCGCGGATGTCGCCGCCTTCGGCCTGTGCCGCCTCCAGCGCCGCCATCAACCGGTCGGCCAGACTACCGCGGGCGTTGCGATAGGCTTTTGCCATGGCTTCCGGCACGGTGCTTTTTTCCATAAGATTGGCCTGGCAGGCAAACTGCTCTCCCTTCACATGACCGGCATAAATGATGCACTTTTCCCCGGTATGCACGGCCACATTGCCCTGCGCATCCACCATGGCCACCTGCCGCACATCCGCGTTTGGATCGATGGACAATAGCGCTTTCAGTGCTTCGGGAGCGGTTTTTCCTGCCCGCATCAGCGCCAGGCCAAGAGGCCCATATGCCGGCTCCACAAATGACTGCGTCGCCACGGCGCCGATCCCGGGTTCCGCCCAGGAAACAATGCTGCCCACGGAAAACCAGTTGGATTGAACCGCCACTCCCAATTCACCCGTGACTGAATCGCGGGCAACGATGGAATAAGTGCTTACCGGCATCCGCCGCTCTCCGCTGTACAATTCGGTGAAGCCAAGTGCCACCAGAAAAACAACCGCAAGGAAAGAGGACGCAGTTTTCATCATCGGGCTCTCCTTTTGCATCAGGTTGGTTTTATTGCGGTTTGCCAACATTGTTTTTGCAGGTCAATTCGTTACAATGCCCAGATGGTACATCCGTCACAGCTGAGGGTTATGGTGAAGATTATTTTATTCGCAAAAGTTCACTCCACCCGGTTTGCGATTCCCAGTGCTGATCGTCGTTGGCGGCAGGACATCGCCAAAGGATTCGTGAATCTACGGCGTTTTCCGGTCGGAATTGAATTCTAATTCAAAAAGATCGCAATGATTGAGCACGTGGATATCGTAGCCTCCACCTGTGACCAGCACCCGGCCATCGGGCAGAAGCACGGCATCGTGGCCGGATCGAGCTTTGGGCAGCGGCGCGGCCGGCAACCACTGCTGTTTCAGAGGGTCGAAAATTTCGCTGGAATCAAGAAACTGCCCGTTGAAGAAGCCGCCGGTCACGAGAATTCGCCCTCCGGGCATGAGGGTGGCGCGGTGACCGTCGCGGCCCTGGTTGAGGGAGGCTGCCCGGTGCCATTGCTCGGTTTCGGGATCAAAAATCTCGCATTCCGTCACATACATGTTTTTCCCTACGCCGCCGATCACCATGATCCGGCCGTCCGGCAAGGTCACCGCCTGATGGCCGTCGCGGGCATAAAACATGGGGGACGTTTCAGACCAGCGGTCGTTTTGGGGATCATAAATCTCACAGGTATTTTGATTTTCTCCGCGATCATCATAGCCGCCGGCAACCAGGACACGGCCATCCGGCAGCCGTGAGGCCGTGTGCGCCCCCCGGGGATATTTCATGCTGGCGGCCTTTTGCCACCGGCCGGTTTGCGGATCAAATATCTCCACCGACCGGCTTTCCCGAACATCACCGCGGCCGCCGACCACCAGCACACGCCCATCGTCCAATAGGGTCGCGGTGTGCGAAACGCGTTTAAAATGAAGCCTACCGGCACTCGTCCAGGATTGTGTTTTCGGATCGAACAGTTCGGCGCTGGTAAGCCGGCCCTTTCGGCCCATCCCGCCGACGACCAAAAGCCGGCCGTCTCGCAAGCGGGTCACCGTAAAACTACGCCGCGCCGTGTTCAAGCTGTCGATCTCCTGCCACTGATTTCGGCCAATATGATAGATTTCACACCGCGCCAGCCGATCATCTTCCCCATCGCCGCCGATGACCAGCACCAGGCTATCGTTCAGCACGACCGACCGGTGAACATATCGGGCTGTAAGAAGCGGCGCCGCCGATTGCCATTTTCCGAGAAAGCGGGATTGCGATTGGCTCTCATTCTGCTTTTTGCTGCAGCCGAAGAAGCCAATAGCCACACCGGAGAAAAGGCCAAGTGCGATAATGACCGGCAAGTTCACGCTCTTCCGCATCGCCAATCGTTTCCGTACGATCACCGTCGTGTTCAAATTCGTCATGCCTGTATTCTCTCTCCGCCTCAGGCTATGGACCGGTTTAAAGTGTGGATGAATTTTAAATTTCCACACCCTATTCCATTTGGATACTTCATGAACCAAGGATTTCAATTGCTATTGGTCGGGCAGTCCCCGGGGGATAAATTCTGGTGTTAAAATTAAAACCGGCGCATGCCGCTTCGAAACTCGATTTTGATGCGTTCCACAATGTCATCAAGGTACTCTTTCAGCATGGGGGTGATCGCCGCACGCTGCCATTCGTGGCTGCTGGCGTATTGAACTTCATTTTCAGCGAACAGGCGGATGCGGTTCAGCTTGGCGCCGCCGAAGCCCGTGGCCGTTTTCGGGCGCGTCCTTATGATAATACGCGTTCTCGCTGCAACCACGCCTGCCTCCCGCTCATCTTCAAAAGGATGCCGGTCTTTCCATTGGGTTTCGAAATAAAATTCATTTACCGACCGCTCTTCACGCACCAGAATAAAATTCAGACGGGACAGGATTCGCCGGGTTTTGTCGGCTGTATCGAAATCCGTGGCAACACCGATTTCTTCGACATAATCGAATTTTCCGAACGCATCGCCCTCGTCCGAACGGGTGCCGGCGCAGTTCAAGCCGATCGTGGCCGTGTATAACATCAGGAAAATTGCGACCCATAAACGACGCATAAAATTCCCTCTTGGTTTGAGTTGACTCTTGACCTACAATCTTGTTTTATAAACCATTTCAGGGGACTGGTGTTTCCCTACTTGATGAATTTGGCATGGATATCTCAACGACCGGCACATAACCTTCGTCGGGAAACCATGCCTGAAAACCGTTGGTGTAACTGAGTTGCTGCAATCA
>WFVT01000033.1 GCA_015491485.1 Candidatus Zhuqueibacterota bacterium | reverse complement strand
TGCGAGAAAGTCCGAGCGATTCGGGACTGGTTAATGTGGAGAACAGCCTGGCGTGACCGAAGAACGGATCATCCATGCAATCGGCGGCGTCCTTCAAACTTTTTATCATTCGCCGACGCATCCCCCGGTGGTGGAACACCGTCGGTGCTCCCTTCCCGGCGGAGTGATATGGCAGCGGCTGCGGTATCGCTGGCAAAATGACGGTCAGCCGGTCGGACTCTGTCTGAACTGGCTGGTTTTTCCGGCAGAGGCCCTTGACGTATTTGTCACCCGCTTTCATGAGCGAGGACTTCGAAGGCTCAGTGAAGACGCCGGATTGCAGAGAGCCATTGCGCATGCCTTCTGGCAAACCACCTGGGCAGGCTCGGCCATCCGGGGGCAGCGTGGAACGACCTGGCCGGTGGCGTTTGTTCCCATTCACCGGCCCTGGATCGAGAAAGCATCGCCGCTGTTTACTGAACGGTGGCCGGTGGGGCAAAACCGGTGGATTTTCGGCCGGCACTGCCGTCTGCTCTGGCAATGCCGGCAACTCGTATTCCGACGTGGTCTCTCCTGGCGCGAGAACCGTTTTGACAGCCGATCAGATGCGGAGGCTGAATGCCTGGCATGGCTGAACCGGCGCGGTTTTGTTGACCGATTTATCGGCGGGAATGCCGGGATGCGGGATGCATGTGAAATACGGGCGCTGGTTCCGGTGCACGGCAGTCACTTGTTGACCCGGCTTGCCGCCGGTGAAGGCAGGTATTTTACAGACGGCCCGTTTTCACCGTCTGCAGTGGTGGCAGCGACAAACAGCGGGTTTTTTCTGAATTTCCCGGAAGAATATGCCCATCCCTGGACGGCTATGAATGATCCGGTGGGCCTGTTTGTGGAAAACGGTCGCATGGCGCAACTGCCGTTGGTCTCCCGGGGGACGCTTTTGATTGATAAAACAGGCCAAACCGCCGTGGCGCGGGTATCCATGCGGGATGTCGCCATCCGTCTGCCGTGGGAATCGCACTGGCGTTTCTTCGGAGAAGCCGATGGTTTTGTACTGGACAAACCGGCGGAAAAACCGGGACAGATCGCCGTCTATACGCCGGCCTTTCTCGCTGAAGAACCGCCGGAAAAGCGGTACACCCCGGAAACCGATGGCGTTGATCTGGTGGTGCTTTTCGGGGAGGTGGCGGAAGTGCGGTACGGCGGAATGAGCGCCATTCCGGCGAGCGGTCTCGTGCTATCCCTTGCGCAACCGCTCATGCCCGATCCCGAGCCGGAGAGATTCTTGCAGCCCATGCATGCGCCCATCCAATTTCGGCTGCAACACGAGCATTTCGGCCTGGAGGCGATTCGGACCGCGGTCGCCGCGGGACCGGTGCTTTTGCGGCGTGGCAATGAACCGATCCCCTCCGATTATTTTTCGCACCGGTTCGAGGATTTTCGGCCGACACATATTGAAGACGGCCGGCCTACGGCGGCAGGCATACCGCCCACCCGGTTCCCGCATGATGTGACGGACACCCGGGCGCCCCGAACTCTCATCGGCACACTCCCTGGCGGGGAACTGGTATTGATGGTGGTGGATGGGCGTCATCCGGAGCATTCGCTGGGGGCGACGCTTCAAGAGGCTGCTGCCCTGCTGCAAGCGTGCGGCTGTGAATCCGGCTTGAATCTGGACGGCGGCGGGTCCAGTGTTTTGTACATTCACGACGCCGCTGAAAAAGAAATAGCCCCCCTTGCCCCTGAGGTTCGGCCCGGTATCGTCAATTTGCCCTCGGATGTCGGGCATCAGGAACGATTAATTCCCATACCCCTGTTCATCATGCACCATGGAGGAGCATAAGTCATGCGAATGAGTTTTATCTTACCGTTGTACGAATCCGATCAGGATATTCAGGCGCAGGTAAACGCCATTCAACGCCTGCCGGGTGAAAATGAGATCATCGTGTTTGACGAGCGGCTGCACCGCCCCGAAAACCCGGGATTGCAGGCAGTGCTTTCTCAAGCCAACGTCCGTTATTTCTCCCGCGCCCATCGCAACCGGGCAGCGCTGTTTAATGATGGTGTTGCCAATGCGGCTGCCGCGCTGGTCTGTGTTTTGCCGCCGGACATTTTTCCTGAGCCTGAATTTGTGGAGGAGGTTGAGGCTGCTTTTCGCGATGAACGGGTCGCCATGGCCTATTCCGATTACCGGATCGAAAACGCCGATGGAACCGTACGGGATGAAAAGCTATGGCCGTTTCAAAACAACATCGATGAGCGGTTTTCTCTGGGCTACTTTCGCGTGTACCGCAAATCTACGGTGCTGGATCAGGGCAAATTTAACGAAGATTTGAACTATGCCGAGGAGTACGATTTCCGGCTGCGCATTCAGGATCGCTGGGCGGTGCAGCATATTGCCAAACCGCTGTACCGCTGTCTGATGAAAGAAGCTCCTCCGGTGGATCCCGTGCTGAGCAAATTGCATTCACCGGGCGCAGGCTCCAAAGGAGGGTTCAGCTATCTGTTTTACACCCCGGAAATGGAGCGCGAGATCGAGTTTGTGTTTAAAGAATATCTCAAACGCATCGGCGCGTTTTTGACGCACGAAAATGCTGTGGTGGCGTATCCGGATGACGCCGCATTTGAAGTGATGGTGAGCATCGTGATCCCCATTCTCAATCGACGCCGCTTTATCCGGAGGACCATCGACACGGTATTAAACGGCACGTATGAGGATTTCGAAATACTGGTGGTGGATAACGGCTCGACCGATGGTACCCAGGATGAAGTGCGTTCCATCGGCGATCCACGGGTACGGCTGATTGAAAACGACGGAACCTGCATCGCCGAGGCGCTGAACCGCGGCATTCGCGAAGCGCGTGGGAAATACATTGCTCAGCTCGATTCGGATGATGAGTACATGCCGGATACCCTGGAAACCATGGTGGCCTATATGGAAACGCATCCGAAATGCGGACTGGCGATCAGTTATTACGATTTGATCGATGAAGACGGCAACCCCATCGAAGAATTGGGAATCATTAAACATCTGGAGTACGATCGGAACAACATTCTCCGGGTGGACGGCGCGGGCGCATTGCGCTTTTTTCATAAGAAAGTCCTGGAAGAATTCGACCTGTATAATGTGGAAAATTACGGCAATTTCGGGGAAGATTATGACATGGTGCTGAAAATTTCCGAGAAGTACGATGTGGATAGGGTGCACAAAGTTTTATACCGGTACCGGCGTCATGCGGATAATACCGATGTTCAGCGACCGGCGGCAATGAAGGTGTACAACAAAAACAATGCCCGGCAGGATGCCCTGAAACGGCGCATCGCCCTGAATCGGCGGTTATCGGGTAAACCGTAATTTGATTGGAAATAGGCAAAAAAAGAAGGGGCAGCCTATTCGACTGCCCCTTCTTCATATCATGCAGGGGAGATTACTGTTTTTCGGCTTTCTCTAACTCATCAGCTTTCTTGAAAGCGGCTTCGCCCTTTTCACGCTCGCCCAGATGAATATAAGCCACCCCCAGATTAAACCAGATGTTGCGGTTATCCGGTTTCAGTTGCGTCGCTTTTTCCAGATAAGGCACCGCCTTGGCGTAAAACTCTTTCGCCGTTTTGCGCAACTTTTCAATTTCTTCCCGGTTGGCGGTATCGTCTTCGGTTTCCAGCTTATTCGCTTCCTTCGTAAATTTTTCTGCCACTTGCAGGAAGGCGTCCGCAACCGCAACCACGGCGTCGTAATCATCGGGATTGTCCTTCAGCAGGCTCTTGAACGTCTCGGCGGCGCGTTCAAATTCGCCTTTTTTCAGCAATAGAGCCGCATAATTGAAGAGCAGGTCCGGGTTGCTGGGGGCTTGTTGCAAAGCGCGCTCGTAAGCGGAAATGGCTTTATCTGTTTCACCGAGCATGTGGTATGCCAGACCGAGCGTAGTAATGGCATCCACGTTGTCAGGCTGGAGTTCAAGCACTTTTTCCAGCGTTTCGGCGGATTCTTTGTATTTTCCCATCTGGTAATAAACCATGCCCATATTCAAAAGGGTCTCGGGCGAATTGGGATCGAGTTCAATCGCTTTCTGAAAAGCACCGATCGCCTCTTCGAATTGTTTGGCGCGGGCGTAAGCAATCGCCAGGTTGCGGTAGGTTTCAACACGATTGGGGTCGATCACGGCCGCTTTTTTGAAGGCTTCAATGGCTTCGTCAATTTTCTCGGCGTTGAACATCTGGACGCCTTTGTTGTAGCTCTCGATCCAGTATTTGTTGCGTTCGAATTCGATTTGGGTCGCAAACTTCGGATCGGCTTTTAAGCTGGCTTCGAACTCGCGATTCATATCTTCGAAGCGGCCCTTCATACCGTATGCGCGGCCCAGCAAATAATGTGCTTCGGCATTCTCCGGATAGTTTTGTACGGCAATCTCGAGCTGCTTGATTGCGCTGTCCCAATCGTTCTGCTGGATATAAACTTTGGCCGAGGTGACTTCTTTCGGCTGGCACCCCCACATCAGACCGACCGAAAGAACGACCAGCAGACTGAGGGCAATGTGAGTGTACTTGTTCATTCCTCACTCTCCTTCACATAGATGAGATTGATGTTTTATAAGTAGGGTTTGATGTCAAGATATGCGATCCCGGGCAGGTGCATTCTTTGTTAATTCAGAGAAATATAGCCTATGCCTCTATAGAAATCAAGTTTTTTTTGCCTGCCGGAGCGCGCGCTGTTTTACCACCAACGTCGGCTCCTGCAACCGGACAACGAGAAAATATGTTTCCTGAACAATGTTCCAAAGAGCACAAAACGACAGGCCGTTCCCGTCGGCATGGCATTGCGAGCAAAGGAAAGTCGCCGCTTGTCCGAGGCCAGTTGCCGGCATCACTCACCTTTTGCCAGCCGGGAAATGGCTTCCTGGAAGGGAGGACGGAGTACCCCGACTTCTGTGATGATGGCGGTGATGAGTTCGTTGGGCGTTACGTCGAATGCCGGAGAATAAACGGCTGCGCCTTCCGGGGCTGTTCGCCGTCCGAAGCCCTCGGTCACCTCCTCCGGGTTGCGCAGTTCGATCGGAATCTGATCACCCTGCTGCAAAGAAAAGTCAAATGTACTGATCGGAGCCGCAACGTAAAATGGAATGCCGTGGTGCCTGGCGGCTAATGCAAGGTAGTATGTGCCGATTTTGTTGGCCGTATCTCCGTTGCCGGCAATGCGGTCTGCTCCGACAATGCAAAGGTCGATTTTTTGCCGCTGCATTAAAAATGCGGCAGTATTGTCGCACATCAGCGTGGCCGGGATGCCTTCATGCATCAACTCCCACATGGTCAGCCGTGCTCCCTGGAGCAGAGGCCGCGTTTCGTCCACCCAAACGTGTAATTTTTTCCCCTGAGCATGTGCCGTAAAAATAGCGCCCAGCGCCGTGCCCCAATCCACCGTTGCCAGTGCGCCGGTGTTGCAATGAGTGATGATTTGCGCTCCGTCCGGAATGAGCGCAGCTCCATGCTCGCCGATTCTCCGGCAAACTTGCCGGTCGGATTCAAACAGGTCCATGGCTTTCCGATACAGTACATCACGAATTTCCGCCACGGATGCCCCGGCAATACGGCGCGCCTCTTGCATCATTTGCTCAAGCGCCCAGCGCAAATTCACCGCTGTGGGACGGGTTTCAGCCAAAAATTGCGATGTTTCATGCAACTGTTGCATCAGTTCGTCGGTGTTCTCGCCCCGGTACTGAAACGCCGTCAGCAACACCCCGAATGCCGCAGCTATGCCTATCGCCGGAGCGCCCCGAACCCTCAGCGAGCGAATGGCTTCCGCGAGGGTGGGGATATCATGAATGTCCAGATAAACGAGTGCTTCGGGCAAACGTGTCTGATCAATCAGGCGAATATGATCATCAATCCATTCAATGGTCGTAACGGGCATAATCGGGCTCCTCGGTTGACAGACAATATGGTTGATGAAATGCAGCCATTCATGGCGATGCGATTCAGCGGAACGGCTTTCGGTCAGGGAGCAAATCAAAGCAGCGTGAAAATTCCGTCCCGCTGTCAAACGGCGAACTTCGCACCGGCCGAAGGCTTTTGCCGGCGACATAAAGACGGCAAATCCCGCCAACCGCCACAAAAAACAGCCCTCGGGCCGTCGCCGCTCCGGAATGAACATCAGTGTTGACCAAAGCATCTCCAGAAACGGTTTAACGATTCAATCCTATCCAACCGCCGTCATGCCGGGCCGTTCCGGGCGGTCACCCTATAGCAATCGGTGAATGGACAACGGCAGCCCCCAAAAGTCTGTTCGGTTTTGGGGCAGACCGCCGCTGTCTTAAAACGGCAGCACAGCCAGTTTGCGGATCAGGCGACGGTTGCCGGTTTCTAAAATCAAAAAATAGATGCCGGGCGCCACAAGCCGACCGTCGTTCAACCGGCCGTTCCATTGCCAGCGGTAATATCCCGCACTTTGGCGTCCTCGATACAGTATTCCCAGTTCCTGCCCCAACACATTGAACAGCCTCAGGGTCACTTCCACCGGAGCCGTGTCGGGGAGGTCATACTGAATGACCGTGCCCTGACCCTGCCGGAACGGATTGGGATAGTTGGGATACAATTGCGCCACTCGCGGCACCGATACGTTGACGCGGACTTCGGGGCCTCCGGTGCTGCGG
>WFVT01000032.1 GCA_015491485.1 Candidatus Zhuqueibacterota bacterium | reverse complement strand
GTGTATAAGAGACAGGGCCATGATTATACGCGGTGATCGCCAGCGGCCACGATTGCAATTCCTGATAATTTCGCTTGAGCAACTTCGCAGCCGCTTCCGTCGAAAGAATCGGATCGAGGCGCTCATCGACATCGTAGGTAATTTTCAGAAACATCCGGCCGGTGCCCCGGGTGAATTGCCAGATGCCGGCAGCGCCATATTTGGAATAGGCCTTGTAATTGAACGATGATTCCACATGCGGCAGCATGATCAGCTCTTCCGGCAAATCATACCGTTTGAAAATGTCCCGGATATGATCGAAATACAGCCCGGACCGTTCCAACCCTTCATGAAACTTCTCTTTCATTCCTCTTTGGCCGCGAATGTTTCGCGCCGCCCGACGAAGCCGATACGGGGTGGCGCGATCGCCAAACAGGGCCACGATCCGTTTTTCTTCATCGTTCAATGGCTGCCGACGTTGCAATTTTACAGCCATATTGTATAGCTTCCGTTTATAGCGCTTTTTAATCTTCTCGATGCGCTTCCACTTATTCCGGTCGCTGACTTTTTCAGGATCGGGGAATAAATCGCGAAAATCCACGACCTCATAGACAATGTCAAGATCTTCGGCGTCATGGATAAGAACCTGGTGGTAGGAGTACTGCGCATAAATTTTCTTCCAAAACTCCACATTGGGGACCAGAACTTCCGGTAGGGGGAACTTTGCAGCAAAAGCCCGATCATAGCGGGCGAATGCCTGAGTCTGCGCATCAGCCCGCGGCACCACCATAAAAACCATCACCATCCAAAATCCAAAAGCCCGATAACGGCCTGAAACAGGTCGTTTACTCATACATCAATCCCTTGTTCTTGCCCAAAACTGCATTCTCCAGTGGACATCCTTTCCGCCATGGGTCGCCAATTCATCAACTTCCCACAATATAATCTTCCCGTCCTAACAGTCAATACATTTGTGGGGAAAATCCTGTATTCCTAAAATGATTTTACAGGCTATTCCGGAACGACGCAGAATTGCATGCTACCATAAGTGCCATGAAGTCCATAAAATTATCGGCATCAGAATCATTTCGCTAAGGGGCTCCGTCCTTTTGGCGGCTGAGCCGTCCCCACCTTTCGCCTCCGGATAAAAACGGTTAAATCCAATTCAAGATTCTTTCTGAGCCAGTCGATTCAAGAAATAGCACTTTATGGAAAATGGCCCGGCTTTGCCCGTGATCAATGAGAGTGTTCCTTAAATTCAATTTCAATCATCCGAATATTCAGCCGTTTTTATCGTGGGATAAGCACCGGACGCAACGCGCTACCGGACACCCGCTCTTGAAACATAACGACAGATTTGTACAGGTCTCACTCATAAAAGAATCTTCACTTGTTGCGCTGTCGGTTGTGGAAATTTTCTGATGTCTCGGTGTTATTCATGTCTCCGGAGGAGGGAGACACTTCTTATTGAGCCGGCAGCATATATCAGGTTGCAGTCGGGGGCAACCCAGAGAGCAGGAGCACGATTCATGTTGATTAAATTTTTGACATGCAGCCTTGTCATCATCAGCTTATCCGCCACCGGTTGGTCGGCCGGTGACCGGGTGAATAAAATCCGGCTTACCCCGCTGCAGCAAGTCTTCATTCTCAAACAACTCAATCCACAGATTCGAAAAATCGGTATTCTCTGCGATTTATCCAAACGGGGCGACCTGCCGGAACGTCTCGCCCGAATCAGCGCCCAACTGCAGGTTAAGATTATCATTAAAGACACCCGGGAACTGAAAAATGTTCTGAAAAACTTTCGCTATCTGGTCAATATTCAAGGCGCTGAGGTGGTATGGATATTCCCGGATGCCGCTCTGACACATCCTTCTGCACGCCGATATTTGATCAAAGAAGCCGTGTCTTCCCGCGTGATGCTGATTGCCCCTGATTCGGAAATGGTGCAAAAAGGCGCCACATTATTCGCCGAAAAAAGCGCAGACCAGATCAAAGTGCATGTCAATTCGAAGGCCATGCAGCTCCTCGGCCTCGATATTACCCCCCAGCTCACGAGCACGGCGGTGGTCCTGGTGAAATAATCCTTTTCGTCTCTCTTCCCCGTGGGGGACAAGATTCTTGCGGCTCCAGTATCGCACGAGCCCTTTTTCTGAATGCTCAGGCCTCCGATGCTTCCGATGCACAGATTTTGTTCCGGAGCCTTCGCTTCCATGCGCAGGGGATGAGGCTTTCGGAAAAGATTGTTCCTCCAATAAGCATTTCAGCGTGCAACCGTTTCAGGGAAAAGGCCGTTTTACCGTTTCAAAGCAAGCCGATTTTTCCGCTTCAGCCATATGAGAGTTGCTTTTGTAACAAGGATGTATTAATTTTCAACTTGTTGGCGGTTTAGCCTTAGCCGTCACCAGGCGTTTTTTTACGCATTGAAAAGCGCCTGTCTGATAACGTGAATACGGGATGTGAATCAATGTGTTTTTATGGACGCGGGTTGTTTTACGAGTATGCTGTACATATTACCATTTCATGTTTAGAGATGCGAACTTGAAACCATCCGGTGTGCTATGAAATGTCCAGAATGTCATCGAAAAGTATTTAAGCGGGACCGATTTTGCCCGCATTGCGGTGCCCCACTTCATCAGCGTCCTCCCATTGCCCGACCGGTCGCAGCGAAATCATCCCCCAACACCAACTGGCCGCTGATTACAGCGGCGGTATTGGTCGGTGTCATTATCGGCGCTGTTGCGATGTATTCGCGATCCGGAAACACTGGACGCGGAGTTCAGGCGTTCGATCCACACCTTCGAGGTCCTCAACTGGCCGCCACGTATCCCCAGGTGTATGAAGTTGCCGCCCAGTTCAATTGTCCCTGCGGGTCCTGCAATGACGGGCTTGAAGTGTGCGATTGTGAAATGAAGAACGGCGCATCCGAGGTGAGAGCCTTCATTTACGCCCAGCTTCAATCCGGCCACAAGCCGTTTCATGTAGCGGAAATGGTGGAACAGCGCTGGGGACACCGCAAAGGTGCGCCCATCCCGGACGCCAACCGCCTGAAAGAAAAATTACAAACAACTCCCAAGTTGCCCTTACCCCAAAACTAAGGTTCGCTATGTATCCTGAATTGATCAAAATCGGCCCCATCACCATCCATAGCTTTGGCTTGATGGCGATGCTGGGATTTCTAATAACGACCCTCGTGCTTCGGAAGGAATTTGCACGCAAAAAGATCGACCCGGATATGGCCAATTCCATTGCGGTGGCGGCTGTGCTGGGTGGATTTATCGGAGCCAGGCTTTATTTTATCATCGAGCACTGGCAGGAATTTTTAAGAGACCCTTTCTCCATGATTTTCTCCGGAGCCGGGCTGGTCTGGTACGGAGGACTGATCGGCGGTGTAATCGCCGTCGTGTGGACTCTGAAACGCCTGCGCATTCCCATCATGAGCGGCGGTGATTCAATCGCTCCCTTGATATTGCTGGGATACGGTATCGGCCGGTTGGGCTGCCAGCTTGCCGGCGACGGCGATTACGGACCGCCAACGGATTTGCCCTGGGCAATGCATTACACCAACGGTGTGGTTCCCACTTTGAACAACCCGAAATTGCAGGCCCTGTACGCCAAGATGTACCCCGGACAGCCCATTCCGGCTGACATCGCGGTACATCCCACGCCGCTTTATGATTTTCTACTATCCATGCTGCTGTTTTTCATGCTGTGGAAACTGCGGGGCAAGCTGATGCGAACCGGCCAGCTTTTCGGACTATCGATGATAGCTTTGGGGTTCGAACGGTTTGTCACCGAGTTTTTCCGCATGACCCCCAAAATCCCGGGTCTTGGCATCACTCACGCACAAACGATCAGCATTCTCATGGCTATCGCAGGAGGATACATCTGGTACCTTGCCAAACAGCGGGATTTTCCGGAAGCCCCGGCGACGTCCCGGAAGAGTCCGGGCAGAAAACGCAGGTGAATACGGTACAGAAGTACAGGTTGATGATCCACCTAACCCGGTCATGATAACGAGAGCAGTACTATGGAGATAGAAACGCGGTTACCCGATATAACTGAAAACAATATTCAAAAGGCCCATCTAAAAATTACCGGCATGCACTGTGCCGGTTGTGTCGCAACGGTTGAAAAAGCCCTCAAAAACACCCCCGGTGTGATCGATGCCGGGGTCAATTTAGCCACCAATAAAGCTATCGTTCAATACGATCCCCGTCAAACGACCCTTGCTGATCTCGAGAAGGCGGTCACCGAAGCCGGCTATGGTGTTGAGCATGAAAGCAACAAAGTGGTTTTAAAAATCGAGGGCATGCACTGCGCCGGATGTGTCGCCCGGGTCGAAAAAGCGCTCAAAAGCACACCCGGAGTGATGGACGCCGGCGTCAATTTAACCACCGAGAAAGCCGTTGTACAGGTCGATACAGATCGTGTCGGCATCGACGCTTTAATAAAAGCCGTCGAGCAAGCCGGCTATCACGCCCAGCCGGATTCTGCCGCGGAGGCAGCGCCTGCTGCAGACGATGAAGATGCCAAGTGGCGCCATGCGCGGCGGCGCATGGTTCAGGCCTGGGCATTTGCCGTTCCCGCCATGCTGTGGATGCTGCCGGAAATGTTTTTCGGCATCATGTGGCCCAGCGAGCATGTTTATCATCTGGTGCTTTTTCTACTGTCCGCCCCGGTCGTGTTCTGGCCGGGCAGCGAAACTCTGGCATCTGCATGGCGCAGCGTCTCCCATGGCGGCGCCAACATGGATGTGTTGATCGCCCTGGGAACCCTCGCCAGTCTGGCTACCGGGCTGATCGGGTTTGTCCTTCCCATGGCTGACTTCTCCGCAATAGCCGCCATGATCATGGCCATCCACCTCACGGGCCGTTACATCGAGTCAA
This sequence comes from Candidatus Zhuqueibacterota bacterium, assembly GCA_015491485.1. Taxonomy (GTDB): domain Bacteria; phylum Zhuqueibacterota; class Zhuqueibacteria; order Zhuqueibacterales; family Geothermadaptataceae; genus Hydrothermovivens. Next base: position 45,287 of record WFVT01000032.1, on the reverse strand, counting down.
GAGCCCGCGGAAAAGCATCCCAGGCGATCCGCAAACTACTGGAGTTGGGCGCCAAATCCGCCCATGTGCTGCGGAACGGTCAGGAGGTGGAAATCCCCATCGAACAAATTCAGCCGGGGGATTTGATGGTGGTGCGTCCCGGAGAAAAAATCCCCACCGACGGCATTGTGGAAGAAGGGGAAAGCAGCGTCGATGAATCCATGGCCACCGGTGAGTCCATGCCGGTGCCGAAAAAGCCCGGAGATGAAGTCATCGGCGCGACCGTCAACCAAACGGGCCGTCTAATCGTTCGCGCCACTCGTGTGGGCAAGGATACGTTTTTGGCCAAAATGATTGAATTGGTGGAAGAACTGCAAAGCACGCGCGTTCCCATTCAGGCGCTGGCGGATAAAATTACGGCTATTTTTGTGCCGATTATTGTGGTGCTGGCAATTGCCACGTTTTTCATGTGGTTGTTTGCCGCCGATTCGTTGCGATTCGTGCTGGAAGCGGCAGCCGGTTTTCTCCCCTGGATTCATCCGGACATGAATACATTGACCCTGGCCATTTTTGCCGCGATTGCGGTTCTGGTTATTGCCTGCCCGTGTGCTCTGGGGCTGGCTACGCCAACGGCAATCATGGTCGGCAGCGGCATGGGCGCACAGCGCGGCATTCTTTTCCGTAAAGGGGAGGCCATTCAGGCCATGAAAGATGTCAAAATCATTGCCTTTGACAAAACCGGCACCCTCACCATCGGCAAGCCGCAGGTAACGGATATCATCCCGCTGAACGGGTTTGATGAAACCCGGTTGCTCTCCCTGGCCGGTTCGCTGGAAGCAGCGTCTGAACATCCGCTGGCGCACGCCATTATGGAATCCGTCAAGGCCAAAGGCGTTCAGACAATCCCGGTGACCCATTTTGAGGCACTGCCTGGGAAGGGAGTACATGGCGTTGTTGCAGGCGAAACCGTAATTTTGGGGTCTCCCACCTATTTCGAAAGCCTTGGTATCTCCACCTCGCCGGCGCAAGATGCGATCATCAAGCTCGAAAATCAAGCCAGGACGGTCGTCTGCATTGCCGTACAGGACAACCTTGCGGGAATCATGGGAATCGCCGATACGCTAAAGCCCGAGGCAAAGGAAGCCATCGATGCTTTACATCGCCTGGGCTTGAAAACCGCGATGATTACCGGCGACCGACGCGGCACCGCGGAAGCCATTGCCCGTGAGGTGGGCATCGATTATGTCGTGGCGGAAATCCTGCCGGATGAAAAAGTCCAGGAGGTCAACAAACTGCGCCAGCAGCACGGGCCCATTGCCATGGTCGGCGATGGGATCAATGACGCCCCGGCACTGGTACGCGCCGATGTCGGTATTGCCATCGGCACCGGTACGGATATTGCCATCGAAGCCGCCGATATCACGCTGGTCAGTGGCAATCTGAATACCCTGGTATCGGCCATCCGACTTTCGCGGGCTACCTTCCGAAAAATTCAGCAGAATTTGTTCTGGGCGTTTTTCTATAATTTGCTTGCCATTCCCATGGCGGTATTGGGACTTCTGCATCCGGTGATCGCAGAAATCGCCATGGCCACCAGTTCCATCACAGTGGTAAGCAATGCCAACTTATTGAAAAGAACACGCATTTAAGCAGGTGGATCAAGGATCGGCGGAACGGACTGACGCCGCCCCCCAAATGCCCGGACATCGTTTGCTTGCGGAAACAGATATGTGACAAAAAGTGCCGGTAAACGAAACTGAATGAATCGATGACATTGTGAACGAAATGTTTGACTAATACCGTGAAAAGGTGTATTTTAATTTCAACGAGTTGCCGGGATTTTGCAATTCATGAATTTCGAACTCTTTTGCCTGGAAATAGATCTGGAGGTCGTCCATGAACCGTAAACGCTCACTGCTCTTTTTTGCAGCCTTTTTGTTATCGCTATCCACCGGCTACGCCGGTCTGGATCCTGACCAAAAAGCCTTGATGAAGAAAGTGGATTCCCAATTAGCCTGCCATTGCGGCTGCAGTTTAACGGTTTCCGATTGTCGGGTTTCCATGACCTGTGGAGAGTCAGCGAAACTGGAAAAGGAAGTCATCGGCTACATTGAAGCCGGGCTGGGGGAGAAAGAAATCCTGGCTAAAATGCGGGAAAAATACGGGGAAGCGATTCTGGCGGCACCTACGAAAGAGGGCTTTAATATCACTGCGTGGACGTTCCCTTTTTTGGCCATCGCGCTTGGCGGCATCATCGCTTTCTATTATATTAAGAAATGGAAAACCCCGACGGCCGAGCAAGCGGCCCCTACTGTCGATGATGCGGCCGCCCAAACCGCCGATGGTTCATCGAAAGGATTGGATGAGTATGATTCGCGTGTGGAAGAAGAGTTGAAAAAGTTGGATATCTAATTGATTCTGAAGGAAACAAATCATGCTTGAATTGATTGCCCTATCCCTGGCGATTTTAGCGGCCATTTATATTGGCTATCCTTTTTTCAGGTCCAAGAATGAGACCATGGCATTTGATGTGAATCATAGCATCGAAGACCTTGAGGCCAAGAAGGTTGAAATCTACAAAGCCATCAAAGACATCGAATTTGATTATGAAATGGGGAAGCTTTCCAGGGAGGATTTTGAAGAGCTGAGGTCCCAGTACAAAGCCGAGGCGGTAAAAATTCTCAAACAGTTGGATCAGGTGCGTCCGGGACGGCGCAGACGGGGCGGAAAAGTACCGGCGCAGGCCGGGCAACGATTCTGCACGCAATGCGGAACTCCCGTACATGCCCGGGACCGTTTCTGCCGGAATTGCGGGGCTGCGTTGTACCATTGAGCCAGAGCCAGAACTCTGAAACAGAAGCACGCCCATGATCGTCGTAAAAAATCTGACAAAATCATTTGGGACCCATTATGCCCTGCGCGGCATCAACCTGGAAATCCCAACCGGCACCTTTCTGAGCATTTTCGGCCCCAATGGCGCCGGCAAAACCACGTTTATCCGGATTCTTTCCACGCTGTCCAGGCCTTCCACCGGTGAAATTTATTTTGATGACAAAAACCTGCGCGATCATGCCGAATCCTTCCGTCAGCGCATCGGGGTGATCGGACATTCCACCTTCCTCTATGATGAACTCACCGCTTTCGAAAATTTGCAATTTTATGCCAAACTTTACAGCCTGCCGGATGCCAGGAAACGCATTCAACAGGCATTAGAGGAGGTCGGCTTGCTGGCGCGTGCTGATGACTTTGTCCGCACCTTTTCCAGAGGCATGCAGCAACGGCTGTCCATTGCCCGCGCCATGTTGCACCAGCCGGACATTCTGTTACTTGACGAACCTTTTACCGGCCTGGATCAGCATGCTTCTTCCATGCTCAAACACTGGCTTTCCGAACTCAAAAGCGAGAAGAGGACCATTCTTCTGGTAACGCATGATTTAACCCACGGTCTCGAGTTAGCCGATCAGGTCGCGATTTTTGTTCGTGGAAAGGTGGCTTACTTCGAATCAGCCGACCACGTGGATGAAACCGAATTTCAGGCGCACTATCACAAAGTCGTCGCAGCCGGAGGTGCCGCTTGAGCTACCTTGGCAAAATTTTCGCTATTGCTTATAAAGATTTGTTGCATGAGTACCGCAGCCGGGAAACCATCACCACCATGATGATCTTCAGCTTCTTGGTGGTGGTGATCTTTAACTTTACTTTCGATCCGGGAAGCTCTTATGCCCTGGAAGCTGCCCCGGGGATCATCTGGGTGGCGTTCACCTTCAGCGGCATGCTGGGGCTCAATCGTTCTTTTATTTATGAAATCGACAAAGGCTGTTTCCACGGCTTGCTTCTATCCCCTATCGATCGCGGCGCAATTTATCTTGGCAAAATGATCGGAAACATCATTTTCATGACGTTGGTTGAATTATTGACGCTGCCTTTGTTTATCATTTTATTCAATCTGCAATTTTCCGATTTTTTACTGCCGCTGTTGCTTATCATTTTTCTGGCAACCATTGGGTTTGCGGCTGTGGGAACGTTGTTTAGCGCCATTGCCGTAAACACCAAAGCCCGTGAAATCATGCTGCCGATACTGCTGTTTCCCGTCGTGGTGCCGGTGATTCTATCCGCCGTCAACGCCACGGGCGGGCTTTTGCGCAGTGATGATTGGAACCAGGTTTTTGCATGGGTACGCATTCTTTTGGCTTTTGATGTGATTTTCGTTGCCATCTGTTATGCGACTTTTGAATACGTGGTGGAAGAATAGACCAAATCAATGGAAGGAGCCAGGATCATGGAACGATGGACGAAATGGTTGGGATGGCTACTCCTGGTTGGAATGATTCTGAACCTTTATTTTATTTTTATTTATGCCCCAATCGAAAAGACCATGGGGGCCGTGCAAAAAATCTTTTACTTTCATGTACCTTCGGCATTTGCCGCGTTCCTGGCATTTTTTGTCGTCGCCGTTTATAGCGCACTTTTTTTATTGAAGCGAAATTATTTTTACGATCGCATTAGTTATGCTTCGGCGGAAATCGGGATCATTTTCACCACCATTGTTTTGGTCACCGGCCCCATTTGGGCAAAGCCCACCTGGAACACCTGGTGGTCCTGGGATCCCCGGTTAACGACAACGCTGATTTTGTGGTTTATCTATGTCGGATATCTGGTCTTGCGCGACTTCACCGGTGAGGATGAGCGGGGCGCCCGCTTCGCTGCGGTTTTTGCTATCGTTGGCTTTGTGGATGTCCCCATAGTGTATTTTTCCATCCGCTGGTGGAGGACGATCCATCCGGAGCCGGTTCTGATGGGCGGTGAGGACAGCGGTCTGCATCCGCAAATGCTGTTCGCACTGCTTTTTAGTCTTGCCGTATTTTTGCTCTTCTATTTTTATCTGCTGTTCACCCGGCTGCGCCTGGAAAAAGCGCGGATGGAAATCAATGAAATGAAAAAAGCGATTGCTTTGCAAGAACGTTGAAAAACAGGGAGAGGATCGAAATGGATAATCTGGGCTATCTGTTTGCCGGCTATGCCGTCGTCTGGATTTTGCTTTTTGGATATATGGTGAGCATTGCAAGGCGCCAAAAGCAACTGGAACGTGAGATTGAATTATTGAAAGACATGAAGGGTGATAACTGACGGCGGCCGGGGGATGGAATCGGCACGACTACGGCTTTTGTGAAGAGAGGCCTAAAAGCCTTTTCAGAAACAGTTTAATCCCCAGAAAGACGTTGTGTAAACGCTCCCAGAAGGATACTCGTCCGGAGTGCCAGTCGGGGCGTCCTGGAATGGCGGTGTAGCCATACTCACAAACCAGAATAAATTCACGAAGGAGCCGTGGGGGATAAAACGGCTCTTTTCGTTTTAACTCGTCCAGCATTTCATAAAACCACCAGCGCTCTTCCACGGTAAAGTCTTTTGTCAACTCTTCAAAAGCCGCGTAGGCCACTCGTTCGGCTTCCATTTGTTCCTCAACATGAGACACCCGGAAATAGTTCGGAATGGCGTGAAGCTTTTCCATCCACCGGGCTTTGGTCATTTCATCGATTTCGCCGGGTTTTCTTCTGTCTGGCGCCGGCGGCGGGCTACTGGGTTTGCGGTTCTGCTCAAAAAACCGGATACCGCAAAAAACATTTTCCTCATTTTTCTGCAGGCGGACTATTTCACCGGAAAACTCGATAGTCGGCTTACGGGCGAAAATCAGCCGGATGCGATCCAGTACATCGCCTTCCTGGAGGGGTAGCTCAGGGGGACCATAGCAGAACAACCCGGAAACACTGTAGTTGACCACCTCCACCGGGATAACGGTGCCGTCCATGAGCTGGAGCTCGCCCCGCACCGGAATATCAGAACCTGGTACATCAATGCGGTAATTGCGTCGCCGGTCCAGAGCGTCTTCCAACTGATCCTGCTCTGCTGCTGGTGCAGCGGTCGTGTTTTCTTTCATCAAGGTTTCCTTTTGCGCCATTGTCCTGTTTTCACCCCTATTTATCGTCATTTGCGAGAAATAAACAAGCGGTTCGGGGCACGACCGCACCAACCGATTTTACCGGATCAGGCAATCCATTCTTTATGGCCGTTCTGTTTATCCAGAGCCGTGAGCATGTGATGCAAAAACCGCTCGTAGAGTTTCAGATGACTATCAAGCCGGATGGCGGTGGATAGATAGTGGATCGCGCCTTCGTAATCTTTGTGCAGCAAGGCAATGTACGCCAGGGCGAGGTAAGCATGGACGCACCGGGGATTGAGGCGTAAGGCTCGCATGTATTCCTGCCGGGCTTTGATTGTCATATTAAGCAGAAGATACAAGTTACCAAAAAAACAATAAACCGACTCATTTTCAACGATGGCTTTACGCACTTTAACGAACTCGATCAGCGACTCCTGGAAATGCCCGTTTTGATAGTGCTCCAACGCCCGGGCGATGGCATCGGTATTGCCGCGAAATTCGTATTTCCGGTAGAGGAGCTGCCGGATTGGAAAAGCCTCTACCAGCTTTTGGTGGAAATGGCTTTTCAGGCCTTCGAAGCGCCGGGGCGGAATCGGAGGCCGGGCGGTTCCGTTCAGCCAGTGCGGATGATCATTTTTCAAATAAAACCGAATACGATCCGGGCCCAACCGCTGAAAACGGGTATCGACTTTTTGCAGCAATTCCCGCAAACGCAGGTCAGGATATTCTTGTGAGATTTGCCACAGCTCGGCTTCTTCGTCCAGGGTCAGGAACCGGGAGTCCAGATCGACCGCATCGTCATCATAAACCCCTTCATCGTTGGCCAGCATATTTTTAACCGCAACCACGGTCACGTCCTGCTGGATCGGCTCCCCCATGGTAAACGCTTCAATTTCGGATTGCAGCTTCCGCAGAAACGGCCCCGGCTGCATATGGCCGTGTTCATCCAGGAAGGCTTTCAGCCGCCCCATGCCCAAACTTTCACCCCATGTATTTTTCAATGTCAGGAAACCATCGGAAACCATTAAAATCAGATCGTGCTGTTCCAGGCGCACAGCTTCACTGGGCGCTCCCGGCAAAAGCGTGGATGGATGAGTACGGTAGTCATATTCATCCATTGAAGCGGCAGAAAAACCGCCGTCGTCGGAAAGCAAACGGTACATCTGCCGATGCTCCTGCCGGAAAAGAAAAATCGAGGCGTGGGCTGTGGTGGCAAACCGAATGCTGCGATTTTGGGGACTGAATATAGCATAAGCGGCTTTTAATTTTTCATGCCGCTTAAAATGTTCGACCAGCAAACTCTCGAGGGCGCGGATGGCGCCGGACGGCGATTGCCCGGCATTCTGATCGCGAATCACGCGTTTCAGGATCGAGAAATCATTCAACTGTTCGCGCACACGCACTGGCAACTGGGCAAGGAGCACCCCGTACTGTTTGCTCCCCAGCATGATCAAATCGAGATGGTCGGTACCGCCGAGTTGGCCACGGATATAGAGAAAATCAACGAGAAATCCACTGCGCTGCTGTTGAGTCTGCGGAATGTAGGGCAAAATCTCACTTTGAGGTAAATCCCCGTTACCATCAATCGTCGCAGCCGTGGATACCGGGGCAGGTTCTTCTCCACGGAATTCCCCATTGTTTGTCTGCATCTCCACCCACATTTTCCTGAATGAAAACATGCGTCGCCGAAATCTACTGCAGCCCCCTGGTGCAATAAATCTTTAGAATATATTGCACTATGGCAGGAATGTCAAGAAATAAGCACAAACGTGTACAATTCTTAACAACCCGGACTATTCTCCGATAATTTTGACCACAACGCGTTTACGGCGGCGCCCGTCGAACTCACCGTAGAAAATCTGTTCCCAGGGGCCGAAGTCCAATTTTCCTTTGGTGATCGGCACCACCACTTCCCGCCCCATGACCTGCCGTTTCAGATGGGCATCCGCGTTGTCTTCCCCCGTGCGGTTGTGGCGGTATTTCGAAATCGGCTCGTGAGGGGCAAGGCCTTCCAGCCAATCATCAAAATCACGGATGAGCCCCGGTTCGTCATCATTAATAAATACCGATGCGGTGATGTGTTGGGCGGCGACCAGCACCAGGCCTTCTTGCACCCCGCTTTTTTCCACCAGGGCTTCAATCTGCGGCGTGATGTTGATGTAAGCCCGCCGTTCCGGCGTTTCAAACCAGAGGTATTCGGTCAAATGTTTCATAGGCTTCTCCTCTAACCTTCTCGGCTGTCAATTTCGCACCACTTTCCCTCGCCTTCCCACACGCGTAATAGAAAAGGGAACGCGAGCCGGTTTTTCAATTTTGCCTGCAACATTTCTGCGATGTTTTCCACGGATGGATAATCGAGAAAATCGTTGAGTGAACGATGGTCGTACTCGGCGAGAACCTCTTTCAGAACCAGCTTCAGATCACCAAAATCCATAATCATGCCGTTCTTTTTTTCCCCCTCGATGACGATTTCAACTTTATACGTATGCCCGTGCAAGGTCCCGCATTTGGGATGACCGGGCAGATAATGCGCGCAATCCATGTATTCGATGTATCCCAGTTTCACCGTTTCCTCCTTTATCTCCCTCTACGCCGCTGCAATTGGAATTACGCCTTGCCCATCGATTCAATCCATCGGGCAGAGTGGCGTCATCGTTTCATTGCCCTTATCAACCGCATTGCCCTGAAAGCAATCGGATAAATATACGTAACCGCTCCCCGGATCACAATACAATTTTTCTGCGGCTTCGCGGCTTTTTTGCTTGTCCCTGTTCCAAAAAATATTAGTTTTAACTGCAAAAATTCGTACCATCCCGGCGTGATTTCTGAATCCGACACACTGAGACGATTCATGCGTGTCCAAAACGCTTCATGTTGGGAACCGGTTGAAGCCCGTGAAGCTTCATCATGATTACTGTTTTAAAAAAGAACCGGCAGGAGGAATGTATGCTGAATTATGTCTGGCTTGGATTGATCGTGATTGCCCTGATCGTGGCGGCGGTCAACGGCAATATGGCTGATGTCGGGAAAGAAGCCGTGAACATGTCCAAAACAGCGGTGGATATTTCCATCGGCTTGATCGGCATCATGGCGCTGTGGCTGGGCATCATGCGCATCGCAGAAGAAGCCGGACTCATCAGGCTTCTGGCGCGATTGATCCGGCCCATCACCCGGCGGCTGTTTCCGGACGTCCCGTCGGAACACCCGGCCATGGGCGCGATGATCATGAACATTGCCGCGAACTGGCTTGGCCTGGGCAATGCCGCCACACCGTTGGGCATTAAAGCCATGGAAGAACTCCAGACGCTAAATCCACAAAAAGATACGGCCACCAATGCCATGGTGCTTTTTCTGACCCTGAATACGGCCAGCATCACATTAATTCCAGCCACTATGATCGGCGTGCGGGTGGCCACCGGTTCGCAGGATCCGTTCGGCATCATTTTCACCACCATTTTTGCCTCGGCCACCGCAACCGCCGTGGGAGTCATCACGGCCATTCTTCTGGGAAAACTCCCCGCCTTTAGAAATACGGATCCAATGAAAGCGGCTTCAGAATCTTCCGGTGATTCAAATTCATTGTAAACCGTCGGAGACAGACTCATGGGCGAGCTTTTCAAAAACATCATGCAGATCATTTCGGACTGGGCGATTCCGATCATGCTGGTCGGCATTCCGGTGTACGGTTTTGCCAAAGGGGTAAAAGTGTATGAAACGTTCATCGAGGGTGCAAAGGAAGGCTTTGAAATTGCGGTCAAGATCATCCCCTATCTGGTGGCGATCCTGGCGGCTATCGGCATGTTCCGGGCATCCGGGGCTATGGAGATTTTCGTCCGCCTGGTATCCCCGATCACCGATCTCATCGGCATGCCGGCCGAGGTGCTGCCGGCAGCGTTCATGCGGCCGCTATCGGGAAGCGGTACCCTCGGCATAGTCACTGAACTGATTAAAACGCACGGCCCCGATAGTTTTATTGGCTATCTGGCCTCCACCATTTATGGCAGCACGGAAACAACATTTTATGTTCTTGCCGTTTATTTCGGTGCGGTCAATATCAAAAAGACGCGGCATGCCGTGGCTTCCGGGCTTATTGCCGATGCCGCCGGTATTTTTGCGGCGGTTTTTATCTGCCGCTTGCTGTTCGGTTAAACTTCCGCTTCGGCAAGGATGCGCGACAGCTCTTTTTTTACGGCAGGGACTTTCCACAACAGCCCGGCTTTGGTCATATAATACCGGCCGGGCTGCAAATACTTCATCACCAGCAAATAACTCTCGATGAGCTGCCGCAGGTTATCCAGCGAGCCGGGGTTGATTTCCAGATTGACAATGGCATCAATCCCGGACGCTTTCAAAGTCTTTAAAAACTCCCGAATGGGGAAAGCCCCTCCCATGCCAAACGGCAAATGCAGGTCTTCGGTTTGGCTGCAGTCCGAAAGGTGCAAACAGCGGATGTGTGGCGCCAGGGCACGAAAGCGACTAAAAACATCTTCTCCCTCCAGCAGACTGTGCGGCCCATCGAAACATACGCCCCAGAATTGTGATCCCAATTCACTTCTCAAATGCCGAATCAGATTGTCAAAATCACTTTCGCCCCAGTTGACGACATTTTCGAGGAGAATGGGAACCTCGAGTTTTTTCAAATTCTGCACCCAGAATTCAATCGAGGATTCGATCTCCTGGGAGACCAGCTCCGGCTGCGGGGGATGCGTCAGCGCATAGCGTAAATTCAGTGGCCGGGCATATTGGTTAAGCGCCCGAACCACCTCATCGATCTGTCGTTCATAATGGTGATAGGAAAAATCAAAGCCATCCTCTTCAGCCAGTGGGAGATGATAGCCGCTCTGTGTGTCTCCCATCCGGCTGGCCACTTCTTCAATATCCTCGATCAGGGATCGGTTAAATTCAACAAACTCCACGCCCATTTTCTGAGCGATGCGCAGCAGCCGTGAAGGCCGGATGCCATCAAAATGGCTTACGGTAATCCCTATCAGCATAGAATTTTCCTGTTTCATTCAGCGGGTTTGAATGGTTGATTTCCGAGCTCCAGTCAGGTTTCAAAGTGTCATGCGGGGTGAACATGTTTGCTGAGAACGTGTTACCATGGATTGGCTGCCAGAGATATATTTGTTGGTGAAATCTAAATCCCATTCAGAATCAAATAAGCCTCATTTGCAACGATGATGATCGCCCACAACAATGCCCAGCGCACCCCCTTCCCGGGACGGCGCGAAAGCACCCATCTTTGCCCGGTGACGGCCTGATACAATGCGGCTATGCCGGTACCCACTCCCACCAAAATCGTCCCGGTGATGAGAGGATTGTAACGAAACGCGTCCAAAAGCTGAAACTGCATGAGAGAAAGCACCGACCGGGTGGTGCCGCATGTAGGGCAAGGATACCCCAACCCCTGTTTCCAGGGACAGGAAATAAAAACAACCTGAGGCCATGTTTTTAACAGCAGCCATCCGGTTAGCGCGGCTCCCAGGAAAATCCAACCGGCATGGAACTCAAAACGAGGAGCCGGCTCTCTCCGTATCCAGGACATGGCGTTTTGATCTGATATTCTATTGAATGGCATCGCCCGAATTCAAATTCATGAGAACGCCGCCGACCAACATCACCATGATCAAAATCAGGGCGCAGCAAAACAGGATCGGTAAAAGCACAGCCAGAACAGACCGGCCCATAGTGGTTTCATGAGCTTCCTTAAAACCAATGATCATAATCACGATACTCCACACCATGGCAATGAACTGTCCCAGAAGTGGAATCACCATAAGCAGTTGCGTGCTTTCGGCATAGGCCAGCACACGGAATGTGGTAGCCATGCCATGCCGGGCGCCACCCACGATCACCAGAGAAAGGTGGTAAATAAGTGTCCCAACAAACAATCCCAATAGAGCCAGCAACGGCCCCAGCACGAGTTGCTGCGCTCCCGAAACGGCCATCAAATGTTCGACGAAAGGAGAAAAATCTTCAAAATATTCTGTAAAACGATGGGCGAAAAACTGCTGCCAGAATACATTAAACGCCTGCCCCATGATGATCATTATCAACGCATAGAGCAGCGCCGGCCCTGCCCCGGTTTCCAAACGCATCTGCCGGAAAAATTCCCCCGTCTGCAGCATCGATTGCGACCATGTTTGGGTCAACCGCTGAATAAAATCGGGATAGGCCGACGTTTCTTCCCAGGGGATGCCTTTCCGGCCCGGCGGAACCTGAGAATCACGGTCTCCGCCAGATGCTTCTGTCGGAATCGCCGTAGAGGAGGACTCGGTTTCAATCAGGGTGGCGCCACAATAAGGACAGAACTGAGCTTGCAGATCATCCGGCAACGTTTTCAGACAGACCGGACAAGTACGAGTTTCACTCAATGGCCTTCCCTCCCATATATCGTTCCCTGTATCCGTGGAGCGATCAAACGATGTTCGCTTTGGCCTTTGGGGCTTTTAATAAGCGGTGTATCGTTTGTACCAGTTCGTCAATATCAGACGATTTCAGCAAATAGGCATCTGCAGACCAGCTTGAAAAGTCCTGTTTATACACGGCGTAGGCCGAATGAATAATAATGCGCAAATCTTTTTTCCGCTGAAGCATCTCTTGTATGCAATCCAGCCCGTTTTCTGTTCCCAGCTTAATATCCACAACGGCCAGATCACACGGATACCGTTCCAGCAAATTCAAGGCGGTATCGCGGTCTTTCGCGATGACCACGGCGAAGCCTTCTTCCGTCAAAACCTGCTGATATAAACGGCACAGGTTTTCCTCATCTTCCAAAACCAGAATGCGTTTCATTGCCTTATCCCTGCTGCTTGTTTTCGTCCTTGCCCCCTGTTGCACGCTCCATTTTATTAGAATTGCAGGTGATGGGTGAGGCTCGTTATGATGGTTCACAGCCCAATTTTTCAGCTAAAAACTATAAAAAGTTTTCCAAAAAACAAATAAAAAAAGGCTGTCTCTCATAAGAGAAACAGCCCTGGTGAATGTCAGGAGTCGCATAAAAGGCTGTGGCCCTGATTGAAGGCCGGGCCGATCGCACCGGCACCGCATCCCTGCGGTGTTCAGATCAGCTCAATACGGAATCCAAACTTGGGAAAAAGCGGTCCACGCTTTCGATCACCTCGTCTTCGTGAAATGGGCGTAGCAGCACACCATCCCCTCCCACCTCGCGGACACGTTCCAGCATCCTGCGGTCATGATTGCCTGTGATGGCAATGACCTTGAGATCCCTGTACTTTTTTTTGATCTTCTCAATGGTTTTAAAAATTGTTTTTCCATTACCATTAAAACCACTGTAATCCGCATCAATAAAAACCAATTTGGGATTTTTCCTGCGAATCATCCGCATCAAGTTCGCTTCATCCTCGGCAATTTCAACACGGTAACGATCGCATAGTGCCAAATACATCCTCATTTGCGACTCCAGCTCCTCATTCAGGATGATGATTCGGTTCATCGATGCCTGCCCATTGTGAGGTTTCTGTTAAAGCTTACCGTTAGATTTTAGAGACATCTTAGAGGAGGTGCGGAACAGATTTTCAGCATGTGGAGAAATTTTACATTACAGGGGTTGATTTAAAAATGTCGGGATTTCGGTGTCTTCCTCCACGAAGCGGTAAAACAGCCGCATGCCATAATACAACCCCACTCCGGCAGCGAGAAGAATCAGCGGATGGACATGGCCGTTCCAAACAAATATCTGTGTCCGCTCTTCAGGAAGGTTGGCGGCAAGAAGCGCCATGCCGTTATTGACGGCATGAACAATGGCGCTGGGAAAAATGGATTGGCTTTTCCATGCCAGCACACCCAAAAACACCCCCAAAATGGCAATCGGAACCACCCAATATGGATTAAAATGGATCAGACTGAAGATAATGGCCGTCGAAATCACGGCGCGGGTAATATCCATCCGATCTTCTAAAGCGTTTTGTAACATCCCCCGGAACAGCATTTCCTCAAACAAACCGGCAAATATCATCAGGGTGGCGATCAGTAAAATCCATTCCGGCAGGCTGTTGGCAGTCAGAATATTTTTGAGCAATTCGGATGAAAACAGAGATTCCAGCTCCTTCGGTAAAGGAAGGATGAAATGGGTCAGCCGTTCCAGCTCGTCGCCGATGATCGACAGGGTGAAACCGATAAAAACGCTCAGCAGCAAGACCCGGCCGCTAACCGGACGGAGACGCAGTACCATGGAAAGCGAATACCGGCGGCGTGCCAGTATCACAACCGCTGGAACGATCATAAACAGTTCGCTCCAGAACAGGCTCCATTTGCTTTGGGGATCAAATCCAAAAGCCATGCGGAGAGCTGGAACCAGCAGGATGGTCAGGAAAAATGTCAAAATCAGGATGCCAAAGGCTTCGCCCGGCGATGGATACATTTTCGGTTGATCGTTATATTGCTCCATGAATGCCCTTTACCGTACCATTTCCGCCATTAGAATCGCTGCAGCTATCGACACGTTGAGAGACTCCATTTTCCCACGCTTGGGGATGGCGATTTTGTAATCCGCATATTTCAAACTGTCTTCGGATAAACCGCGTGCCTCTTCCCCCAGAAGCAAAACTTTTTTGGGAGCATAGCGCAAGGTGGAATACGGAAAATCCCCCTGCTGATCAGCAGCATAAAATACGGCGCCACGCCGCTTCGCTTCAGCCAGAAATTCGTAAAAATCTTCGATCTCAAAAACCGGAATATAAAATACCGCCCCCATGCTGGCTCGCAAGGCTTTGGGATTTCCCCATTCGACGCATTCGGGCCCCACCACCACCGCATTGGCGCCGAGCCACTCTGCACAGCGGATGATGGTGCCGAGGTTACCGGGATCCTGAAGCCGTTCGATGGCAATAAATAGATTTCTGGCCGTCTGCTCCAACAGCTCGATCGGCGTGAAAGGCCATCGCTTGATCTGGACAACCGCCAGGACTCCCTGCGGATGAACGGTATCAGAGAGTTTTTTAAATTCAGCACGCGAAACCTCAAAAGCCCGTATGTTTTTGCTGCGGGCGATATCAAGCAAATCGTCTGCGAGGGGGCGATTGCGGAAATCCCCTGTGTACACCAGCTTTTCAACCGTCCAGTCGGAGCGCAAGGCTTCGATGATTAAGCGTGGTCCTTCAACCAAAATTTTCTGCTCGGCCAGGCGGAATTTCTTCTGCTGTAGCCTGGCCAGCGTCTTCACATCGCTCCGTGACAGCATATCTTCCATGAAATTCGCCTTCTCTGATTGACCGGATGTTTCCCTTAATGTACTTGCAAACCTCGCCGTTTTGCAGTGAATTTTTCGGCACCTGGCGGCAGGGGTTGCCCGGTCGATCCGCATCACGCGGCATCAAGACTGACTGGCCGTCCGTTGCCGGAGCATTTCATCTATGGTATCCATGGCGACCGTTTCCTGTTCGCTGGTCGCAAGGTCACGCAACACCACTTCTCCGGCCTGCAGTTCATTATCGCCCACAATCAACGCAAAACGCGCTCCCGAACGGTTGGCTTCTTTCATCTGTGCTTTCAGGCTCCGTCCCATAAAATCGTAATCCACTTTGAAGCCTTGCCGGCGGAGCCGACGCGCGGCGGGGATAGCCCAGGTCTTTGCCGCTTCTCCGAGGGTCGCAATGAACACATCCGGGCCTTCCTGAAACTCGGGCAACAAGTTCTCCTTTTCAAGTACCATAAGCAGTCGTTCGATGCCGGCGGCAAACCCCACCGAAGGTGTAGGCTTCCCACCCAGTTCTTCAGCCAGCAAGTCGTAGCGGCCGCCGCCGCCCAGCGCATTCTGTGCCCCCAATGAACCACTGATAATTTCAAAAGCGGTTCTCGTATAATAATCCAAACCGCGAACCAGCCGGTGATCCACCTCGAAAGCAATCTCCAGCCGGTTCAGCAGAGTTTTCACCGCCTCGAAATGGTGGTGGCATGCCTCGCACAGGTGGTCGGTGATGCGAGGTGCTTCGGCGGTTTGCTCTCGGCAGCCTTCTTCTTTGCAATCCAGAATCCGCAGCGGATTTTTTTCGAACCGCTCCTGACACGAGCGGCACAGCTTATCCAGCCGGGGACGTAAGAATGCCTGCAATTGCTCTTTATAGGGCACCCGGCAAGCGGCATCGCCCACACTGTTGATTTTCAAAGTAAACTGTTTCAGCCCAAACCGCTCATAAATATCCACCGCCAGCGCAATGGTTTCCACATCGGCTTCCGGCGCCGGTGAGCCGATCAGCTCCGCCCCGAATTGATGGAATTGGCGCAAGCGGCCGGCCTGAGGATTTTCTTGCCGGAACATGGGGCTGATGTAGTACAATTTGTGAACCGGTTTTTTTTCTCCCAAATTGTGTTCAATGAATGCCCGAATGACCGGCGCCGTGCCTTCCGGCTTCAGGGTCAGCGATTTTTCGCCGCGATCCAGGAAGGTGTACATTTCCTTGGAAACGATATCGGTCAATTGCCCGATGCCCCGTGCAAACAAGGCGGTTTCCTCGAAAATCGGCGTCCGGATTTCGCTGAAATTGTACCGCTGCATGACTTCCTGCACCACGCCCTCAACATAGCGCCATTTTCGGGCGTCTTGCGGCAAAATATCATGAGTTCCTTTGATGCGATGAAACTGAGCCATTCGTTTTCCTACTCAATGCTGGGTGACAGGCCTTTGACAAATTCCACCGGAATGGCAAAGGCGATTCCGGTTCCTGGATTTTCCAGCGGCCCAATGATTTGCTCCACAGCCGCAATCACATCCGGAATTTTTTCCTCTTCGACAAGAGTGAAAATCGTTTTATTGAACGGCCGATTTCCGGGTAACAGGCTTCGCAAGCCCGCAAAAATCGGAATTTCATACGCCAGGATACGGCCCATGCCCACGCTGTCAATCACCGTTGCCCCGCGCAATCCCAATTCAAGGAACGCTTCTAAAACTTCATCCAAATATTCTTCTTTATTGAGAATGATAAAAAGCAACTTCATCGACACGATTCCCTGGTTTTCTCCGACTGATGCTCAACTTTCCATTTCCGCCGGCGATGCGCCCGGTTTACATTTCAAAATATTTCTCTTCCTCTTTATGAATTTCAGCCAGTACGGCTTCCGGGCTGCCCGCCTGAATTAAACGCTCACGGAATTCTTTTTTGTGCATCAATCGAGAAATCCGACTAAGCGCTTTCAAATGAGGACCGGTCTTTCCGGGGGGGCCGATGAGCAACCAGATAATCTGTACCGGCTTATTGTCGATGGCTTCAAAATCCACCGGGTCCGGCGCAATCCCCAACGCCGCAACCAGTTGCGGGGCGCCGTCGCTCTTCCCATGTGGAATCGCCACGCCGTCGCCGATACCGGTGCTCATCACCGCCTCGCGATCCAGAATAGCCTTGAGTACTTTCTCACGGTCTTCGATCTTGTTTTTTGCCTTTAAAACATCCACCAGTTCTTCAATGATCGCTTTCTTTTCTTTATTTTCCAGAGGCACTTTGATGGTTTCTTCCGATAAAATATCCACCAGTCTCATCCATGCACTCCTATGAAAGGGGTTGCCGCAATCCCAAGCGGAATTTCATGATATTAAAATAAAAGCCCTGCGCAGCATCATCCGTATGGGCATGCTGCAGCTTCCGGCTTTTCCGTGGCCCCTGAAGTCGCTCCGGTGGTCACGGCGACCTTCAGCCCGTGCCTGTCCGACATTTCGTTCCGTAAGTTTCCTACCGGGGCGGATATCCTATAATGCTTTTTTCCGGATGCCCGCTTCCACAGGCGTGGCTCTTCCGGAAGCAATCCCCGGCTCCGGGACAGCTCACAGCTCTCGGGATAAGCCAAACATTACAATATAAAATTATCGGCTTTAATTGCAATTTATTTCTTTTGCCCCAACTGCAATGGGATCAGGCGGTTTCAGCTCGTTCCACCTGTTCGGACTCCGCCACGGCTCTGCGCCTGCCTAAAACAATGCATCCCACAATCAGCAGCAAACTTGCCAGGCTGACCCACAGGCCGTTCCAGAACGACCTCGAGTTGTACCGAAACTCGATCGTATGTTCTCCGGCCGGAACCGCCACCGCCCGAAACGCATGGTTGGCTTGCAAAACGGGCACCTCTTTGCCATCCAGAAAGGCATGCCATCCCGGAGGATAATGGGTATCAGACAGAAAAAGCAATTGCGGCTTTTCCGCTTTCACGCGGACAACGATTTTTTGCAATCCATACTCCACCATTTCGCTGGTTGCCAGACTATCGGGTTCAGGGACGATGTCCGGATCACGGTAAAGCAGCACTTCCTTTCTCGGATCAAAGGCTTCGGACGTCAGGTAAATCAAAGCCTCGCGGGGAGAGTCAAACTTCCGATAACCGCCGACCAAATACGCCCGCGGCAACACCTGCAGATTTTCATAAATGTTCAACGGTATCGGCTGCCCCCCCATAAAATAGCTGACCTGATGGCGCAACTGCAGGCTCGGCTCCGGCAAAGGATAGGGCGAAATCACATATTTGATATTCAAGAAATCGAGCAAATTCTGGTGACTGATCCTCTGGCGCGCATCCACCTGATCGGCCTGCAGGGGCTGCAACTGTTGCCGGCCGCTCTGTCCGACAATCCGGTAGTATTTCATAGCATAGTTGCGTTCGAGTTGGGTGATGTCGAACAAATCCTGAATCACGCGAGGCTTTGCAGCATGATATCCGCCCAGAGAGTGAATGCCCTGAGCCGCCCACCGATTTTCGTTGAACAAACGGCCCAGCGGCAAAATGCGATACAGCGTGCTATCCTGCTGTAAAAAACGGCTTATTTCATCGGCCTGCAAATACCGGTCGAGCTGGGATTTGGGCGTCGGTTTGTTAAGACGGAAATCCACCGCCCACAGATCGGCAAGGGTGATCAGCAGCACGCCGGCGCCCAACACCAGCTCACCGACCTGTCGGCGCAACGCCAGAGCCACCAGCACCATCCCACCGGCAAGCCAGAGACTCACCAGCCACCAATCCTTCAACAGCATGTCAAACCGGCGGCGGTCCAGCATGAGCTGTTCGGAAGGCGAATACTGGTCTGGATACAAGCCCTGCATGAAACTGAAGAACGCATCCCGCGCCACAGTAATCAACAGCGCCACACCGATGATCGCGGCAGCCGCTATAAACCATCGGCTACTCAGCATCTGCCGTTGTCTCGCATCACGGTTGGCGCGGATGAAGGCAAGCAATCGCTGCAATCCGAAACCGGCAAGGATGGCGACACTCATCTGCACCACAATCAGAATCATCACCGGCACCCGAAACCGGTTGAAAAACGGCAACAGCTCATATAGCAGTTTGTAGAATACAGCAAAATGCTTCCCAAACGAAATCAGCAACGCCACACCGGCCGCCACCGCCCAGAACAGCACAGGATGTTGCCGCCGGTAGAGGATCGCAAATACCGCCAGCAAAAGCACCAGAATGCCCATATAATTGGGATAATCGGTGAACGGCATGGTGCCCCAGTACGTGGGGCCGCCAAAACCAAAAAAGGATGGATTGATAAACGTCAGCATTTCCGCCGGTGAAAACGACCATTGGGTGGCATATTCGAAGCCGACGCCTTTTTGAACCGGACCTGTCGTTGCGGCCAGCGCCGACTCGGAGCCGCGAATGGAATAGGGCATGTATTCATAAATGGAAAAATACAGGACCGCGGATAAACCGAATGCCAGGACGCTCATTAAGGCAAATTGACCGGTCATCAGCGGCAATTTCTTTGCTTCGCCCTGACGGATTTTCCGAACAGCGTGGTAAAGAAAATATCCGCCCAGAACCATCCACGTATAGTAAACAATCTGCACGTGACCGCGCTGGAATTGGATGCCCAAAATCAATGCGGCAATACCCAGATGCAGCAACCGTCCGTGGCGGAACAGCCGTTCCACCGCCCAGAGTGCCAGAGGCATATACACAGCGGTCATCATTTGCGAGCCGTGCCCAAAAACTTCCATCGTGATCAAATAAGGGGTAAACATAAATGCGATGCCGCCGAGCAACGATGGGACAAAATCCACCTTGAATTCCCGGAGATACAAATACACGCCGATGCCAGCGATCGGATAGTGGATCACATGCTGCAAAAGCGGAGGCAAACTCACCACCTGATTCAGCAAGGTGAAGATGATATAGGGCAGATACACAAACGGAGTGTAAATGAGGCTGGCGAAACTGGGCATACCGGCAAAAATGTAAGGAATCCACAACGGATAAATACCGTCTTCCCACAGCGCTTTTTTCAGTGGCGTGGCCAGGGCTGCGGGCGCCTGTAAATCCGGGCTGAAATAGATTTTGCTGCCGAAAATGATTTCATTAAAAAAAATCGCCATCAAAAGAATAAAGATGCCCAGAGCCGACCAGTCCGGATACTGCGCCAGAGTCTCGACCAACGTCGGCGCCGGCATTTTCGAACTCGACTGCGCCGGCTGTGAAGCCCTGGATTTGCGTTTCTTTTTGGCCATGGAGTTTCCTCCCTCCTACGTCAGCATGCAAAGATTAGAGTGGCATCGCTGTTTTTGGGGCAAAGAATCGGCTGCGGTAAACGGGGCCTTTTCAATGCCGCCATTGGTTTCGTTATGCGTATGCCATTATTACAGCTTGCGGTTTTGCCAAATCTCCCGCAAAAACATCACCACATCCCTGCGCCGGCTGAAGATTCCGGTGATGCTCACTCCGACACGCTGGTGCACAAAATACGTCACCAGAAGCGTCAGAAGGGTAATGGAAATCAGCGAGGCCAGCGCGGCTCCGATGATCCCGAAAAAATGAATTAACACGACATTGAGAATCAGACTGGACAGAGTGGCGATCATCCGCGAGAGGAACGCCTGCCGCGCCGCTCCGATGCCAAACAACACGCCTTCCCCCACGGTCAACCAACCGATAACCAGCCCTAAAAGACTGAACAGGCGCAATAACAACGCCCCTCCCGGATATTTTCCCGCCAGAATAACATCATAAAAAAAGTCCGCAGCCACAATCAGGAAAATCATGATTGCCGCGAGAATCACATTGGCGTAAAAAATGCCTTTTTCGTACAGACTCTTGATATCGTCCTGCCGCTGTTCAGCATGCAACCGGGCAAACGCCGGGAACGCCACCAAAGTCACGGCCTGTTTAAAAATGTCATACAAGCGCAAAAACAGCTTCACCGTGCCAAACAGCGCCAGTGCCCGGACGCCCAGCATGGCGGAAATGATGTAATTATCGGCGCGGTCATAAATGGTGGCGCTAACCCCGGCGCCAAAAGCATATTGCCCGAAGCGCGCCATTTTGCAAAATAAGGGGCGCTCGATCTGAAAGCCGGGGATGATATACCGCCGCACACTCCAAAAACCGACGATGCTGGAGCATACATACGCGAACGCATTAATATTGAGCAACAGCGCCGCACTATCCAACCGATTTTGGACGATATAGCCAAGGATAATAACGACATTCACCGTGTAGTAGGTGAAATCGATCCAGAAAATGCGCTGAATTTCGTGGGTGGCCCGAAATATTTCATTGGCGAACAATTTACCGAAGGCGGTCAAAAAAAGCAAGGGAACAAAGTACGCCAGATAGGGGAAATGGGCGCTTTTCAGCAGCTCCCCCAGAGGAACGCGGAAAAACCAGATGCCCGCGGTCATCAGCGTGAAGAACAATCCAACCAATATCAGCGCGTGGGTCTGCAGAGCAAGACGGTTTTGGGTTTCATAAAAATATTTCACATACGGCGCCATGCCCCACGAAAAGGACAGATGGGATAAAATGAGAAAGGTGTATTGAATCAAAAGATAATCGCCAAATTCTTCTTCAGGAAGCACGCGGATCACCAGCAGCAAGAAAACGCCAAAAGCCGCCACCAGGCCCTTATCGGCTACCGTCCAAAAGCCTTTTTCCAGATGACGACTGAGTCTCATTCAGCCTCCCGCCTGATCCGCTCGTGAACGGCCCGGTACGATGATACGGAACATGGCGCGTATGGCCTGCCAGTTGCCGTGCCAGGCAAGCCAGAACGCCGCGCGAACGGCTTCCAGCCCCATCCCGAATGGCAAAGTGATCCAGTGATACCAGCGGGCATGCCGGCGGAAGAACTTCAACATGCTGCGGATTTTGTGGTACACTTTGAAACCGGTCATGGCATGTGGGGCATGTTTACCGCCTGAGCTGGAAGAAATTTTGTGCCAGATTTTCGCCTCAGGCTCATAGACCACCCGGAATCCCGCTTGCCGGGCCCGGAAACACCAGTCCACGTCTTCACCGTAAATGTAATAAGATTCATCCAGCCCTCCAACGGCTTCGATGCATGAGCGCTTTACCAGAATGCAGCAGCCGGTCACATAATCGACATCGCGGGGTTGGTTATATTGGCCCTTATCTGGTTGGCGCAAACCGTAGTGCCAGATGCGCCCCCGCCACAGATCCACGCCCCCGCCCGCGAACCATAAGCGGTCCGGATCGTCTGCATAATAGATTTTTCCGCCCACCATACCGATCGATGCATCGCTTTCGGCACGCCTGACGAGATGGTGTAAAAAATCCGGATCCACCAGGGTGTCGTTGTTCAGCAAAAGCACGTAATCGGCATTCTGTTGCAGTGCGATCCGGATGCCCTGGTTATTCGCTCGTGCAAAACGTTCGTTTCGCTCATTGCAAATCAGCAGGGTGTCGGGGAAGCGCTTACGTATGGCATCCACACTGCCGTCCCGGGAACCGTTATCCACCACCACCACGGTTTTGTGCGCATAGCGTACGTTCTGCAGGGATTCCAGGCAGGCAAGGGTATCATCTTTCCCATTCCAGTTGACCAGCACGATCACCACATGCGGTTCGGCTATTTGTCCGGCTTCCTGATCTTTCGGCCGCATTGAGGACATGGAGTTCATGGCTGTTTTACGGTTTCCTGCCTTAATTCCTGATACAACTCCAGCAACGCCCCGGCAAATGCGCGCCAGCTATATCGCTTTTTGCGTTCCTGCATGTTTTTCGAAAACGGCTCTCGCAAATCGGCAGCAAAATACTCCTGAAGCGCCGCCGCCAACCGTTCGGGATCGGATCGGGGGATAACCAATCCGGTGATCCCATGCTCTACCATTTCCGCCAGACCGCCGACATGGGTTACCACCGCCGGCAAATGGTAGTGATAGGCGATTTGCATGATGCCGCTTTGTGTGGCTGAACGGTACGGCAGCACCAGTACGTCCGCAGCGGAAAAATAAACGGTCACCTCCGGATCGGGGATATAGTCGAGGGTGAGCCGTACCCGGTGATGCAAGCGGTAATCCTCAATGAGCTGTTGATAGGGCTTAAAATCCCCGTACACTTCTCCGGCGACCAGCATCCAGACATTGTCGGGCAGGCGGGAAAGGGCCTGTAACGCCAAGTCCAGACCTTTGTACGGCCGGATAAATCCGAAAAACAACAGCAGCTTTTTATCCTGCGGAATGCCCAACTTTTGCCTCGCCTCCGCCATCGGGATCGGCGGCGGGAAATGATCATATACCGGATGGGGCTGCAACCGATAGCGGGCATCCGGCTTAAAGACGAGCAACTGTTGCTCGACAGCTTGCGTCATCACCATGTATCCGCTTTGCCGCTTCAAAAAGTAGCGAATCAACACATCATCTCCGGGGCGCGGCTCATGAGGAACGACATTATCCAGAATCGCGATTGTGACGACCCCGTGCTTCTGCAACCGCCCGGCGACATACCCCAACGAGGGTGCGAAAAACGGCATCCAGAAGCGCGTCACCAGCAAATCCGGCTGAACCTGCCGCAACCGCCTTGCAGTCCGGATGTAGGTCAATGGATTGATGGAATCCAGCACCGGGATGGCTTGGATGGCATCGGCGGTATCGTCGTCGGTGATGTATTGGGTTTTTCCCGGGAACAGCAGGCCGGGATATTGCCGCGTAAAGGTAAAGGCATGGACCTCATGTTCTTTTTCCAGCTCCCTCAGGAGTTTGGCGTTAAATTGAGCAATACCGCCGCGAAACGGATAAAATGTGGATAAAAAAGCGATTTTCATGCGATTCGTTTTCGGGATTGATGGAATCCTGGTCTGATTAAATCCTCCCGGCCATTCCTCATTCCGCCCGGAGGTTTCGATCGGGCTTGAGCCAAACAGCAACTTATTCCACGAAAGCACCGGCTGCGAAGCGACATTGCGTTCGGGGATTCGCCGGGGTCAGTGGCCATCATCAAAGCCGATTTCATTGCGAATATTGTAATGCAGGTTTTCCGCGCGGGATTCGGTGATCATCTCACCCAACAGCCCGAGCGAAAACAACTGGATCCCCACGATCACCAGCAAAATCCCCAAAAACAGCAACGGACGGTTGGTGAGGTATTTATCCAGAAACAGCCGTTCGTAAGCCAGATAGAGATTGATTCCGCTGCCGATCAAAAAGCTCAGCAAACCGATGCCGCCGAACAGGTGCAGAGGACGCTTCATGTACCGTGACAGGAATAAAAGCGAGATCAAATCCAGAAGACCGGCAAGAAATCGGGAGGGGCCGTATTTGGTCTGCCCGTATTTTCGCGGATGATGTCGCACCACAATTTCACCGACACGGAATCCCTCCTGCGCCGCCAGGACAGGGATAAACCGGTGCCGCTGACCATACACCTGAACACTTTTTATCACCTCGCGGCGATAAATCTTGAGACCGCAATTCATATCGTGCAAATGAACGCCGGTGAGAAAACCGGTAACCGCATTAAAAATTTTGGAGGTGAAGCGCTTGATAAAAGGGTCCCGGCGCTGCTTTTTCCAGCCGGAAACCAGGTCATAGCCTTTGCTTTCCAGAGTGTGAATGAGGTTCTTGATTTCAAACGGATCATCCTGCAGATCGGCATCCATGGTGATGATATAGTCCCCACGGGCGCGGCGGAATCCCTCGGCCAGGGCCGCCGATTTCCCAAAATTCCGGCGGAACTGCACAATTTTCACTCGAGAGTCAACCTCCCGCAGCGATTGTAGCTCCTCAAACGAGCCGTCATCCGAACCATCATCCACAAAAATGATTTCGACCTCACCAAGCGGAGGCTCATGCACTTCTTCCAGAGCCTGCTGAATTTTTTGATGCAGTTCGCGCAGCGATTCCACTTCATTCAGCAACGGAATGACAATACTCAGCGAACGCTTCTCACCCATAAATTTCGAAGACCGATTATTGATCATTGAGCCGGATGCGTCGTGCATTTTCGGGGATTGTAAATGTAAATTCTTCGCTTTTTAGCGGTACATTGATCCGGACCTGCTCATAATAGACGGTCAGCCGCTCACGCGTTTGCGGCCGGAACAAGCGGATAATTTGCGGCAGCCATACACCCTGAATTTTTCGGAACCGGGAAAATGTCTGCTTGACATAGATGTTGCCGTTTCGATCAACCAGCAATGCTTCCGAAACCACAAACTTGCCCGGTTCGATCTTTTGCACCATCACATAATCACCCCACGGCCGGGCGAAAACGTACTGATTATCCACCACCTTCACCCGTGTGGAATCGTCGAGCCGCAGCGGAGCGGTCCCCAGAATGGCATACAAGAGCTGCTCGTACGGAAGTTGCATCTCAAACAGCACCAGGCGGTGCATTTGGCTGACCGGCCCGGTGTAGTAGGTGTTTTCAAATGGAGAATAACTGCTGAAATGCTTGCGGTCTGCGAAAAAAAAGCCGACTTCCACGCCGAGAATCGCTTTGGCGGTGATAAACAGCGAATCCGGCTTTTTGACCAGAATGCGGGCCCGGCCGGCGAACTGCGTTCCGGGCACCTCAACAATCAAACGCCCCCTGCCTTCCAGGGTGTGAATTTTATCAAAATTGTGCTGCACACGGCGGTAGATTTCCTGAGGCGGCGTGCGCGACAAATCGGCCACAGGCGGCCGCTTTATTAGAGCACATGCGTTGAGACTGAAGGATAAAAAACCTGCCAGCCCTGTAAGCAGTATTCGCCCGGAGAAACACCGAAACCAGGCAGGAAACCGGCGTTGGAATGTCGCTTCCGAAGGCGTTTTCGGCATGAACACGGGCAATCCTTGCCTATCAATTTTTATAATGATTCAATTTTTTCAAAACGGCTTCACGCTGATTGTCCAGTTCATAGGCTTTTTGCCAGGCTTTCATTGCCTCCTGGATTTGCCCCAATTTTTCGTAAACATCGCCCAGATGTTCCCAGACTTCTGCGCTGTCGTCACGGATTTCCAGCGATTTTTGAATCCATTCCAGCGCTTCGCGGTACCGCCCCATTTGATACAGCACCCAGCCTTTCGTATCCAAAAACGCGGGGTTGTCGGGCTGTTTTTCCAGCGCCCGGTTGACCAGCTCCAGTGCTTCCTGTAAGCGGATGCCGCGCACAGCCAGACCGTAACTGAAATTGTTTTGCAGAATGGGATCGTCCGGCGCCAATTGAAGTGCCCGTTCATACAAAGAATCCGAACGCGCATACCGGCCAAGGTCGTTGTAAATCGCCGCCAGGATGCCCATGGCGTTCACATCCGTGGAATCGATCCGGAGCGCCATCTCAAAATACGGAACCGCCTCCTCGCTGCGGTTTTGCTGATTTAACACGAGTCCCAGCAAATAGTTGGTGAAGAACATCTCCGGCGCCAGCCGATGCGCCCGAATGGCTGCCTGTTCCGCGCGATCCCATTGCTGCATCTGAAAGTAGGTTTGTCCGAGCATCAACCACACCTGCGGATTTCGGGTGTTAAGTTGCCACACCCGCTCCAGCATGGCCTCGGCTTGCTGCAGGCTGTCCATGCGCCAGAAAGCCTGTCCCAACATGATCCAGATTTGCGGCACATTGGGGTTCATATCCGCCGCTTTTTGCAAAAACCGGGCGGTTTCCTGCCATTTTTCGCTGTCATAGCTTAGTTTGCCCAGGTTGTAATAGACGCGCCAGTCATCGGGATAGCGCTGTAACAGCTCCTCAAACAGGGTCCGGGCTCTGAGAGTATCCCCTTTCTGCAAATATAAATTGCCAAGCTGACTGATTTGCACCAGATCGGAGCTGTCGGCTGCCACACGCTGCTCGAACATGGTAATGGCTTCATTGATCTTGCCGAGGCCCACCAGCAGATTGGTCAGTTCTTCCCGGATAAACTGGAAATCAGGATGGTCTTTCAGAGTTTGACGGTACCACTCAATCAGCCCGGTGGTATCTTTTTTGACTTTGTAAATCAGGCCGATTTCCACGTACGGCTCTTCGTTATAAGGATCGCTTTCCACCCAGTTTTGCAGTGTCTGAATGGCTTTATCGTACTGCTTTGCCTGCAGATACAGCCGTCCCAGGGAACGCCAGACTTCGGGACTTGCCTGACCGAGGCTGATCAACCGCTGGAATCCCTGAATCGTTTTTTCCGTCTCTCCTGTTTGCGCATACAGCATGGCCAGGCGGCCGAGAATTTCCGGATCGTTCGGAGCAAGCCGCGCCAACCGTTCATAGATTCGCAGAGCCGCAGCGTAATCGCGCCGGTATTCGTACAAAATCGCCAGCGTTTCCAGTGCGTCACGGTGGTTGGGATCAATGGCCAGCGCCTGATTGAGGACTTTAATCGCACTTTCTATTTTGTGCAGCCGCTGGTAAGCCGTGGCAATGGCGACGTACAGCCCCACCGAAGTTGAATCATACAATTGCGCTTCTTGATAGGCCAAAAGCGCCGCCTGATAATTGCCCATGAGTTCTTCCAGGGTGCCGCGAATCACCAGATCCACCGCACGGGGATTGGGTTCTTGCGGCGCAGGGGGTGTGGCGGCGGCCGGAGGTTGGGGCTGACGTAAAGATGGCGTGGAGCTACAGCTCTGCAGCAGCAAGAAAGCTGCGAAACTCAGGCCGAGCCAGGATAAACGACGGTGTAAGGTATTCTGTTTCATAAAAAAGCCGGTCGTCGTGTCCTACCGATTTCAACGTTTTCATGTCCGGGAATATCTGCCGCTACGGATCAATTCGATTGAATAGACGGCTGATCATTTTGAATGCCTTTGAATCGAAGCAGATAATTTGATTTATCTTTATAAAAAATCACAAGCTAACGAAATTTGATCCTAAAAGAAAAAATATAGCGCAGCCGCATCCGAATTACAAGCAAAATTTGGGCAGCCCGGGCATTTTGCACTCGGCTTGCTTTGATTTTCTGAACCGATGGAATGATTTTCAAACATGTTATGGTGATCACTTGATTTGATAAAACAAAGAGGCCTGGGGTAAACTCTCCATGCCTTGTAAAAATCACCGCTCCCGGATATCACAAGCTGGAAGCTTGTGCTACAATGCATCCGCGTTTATCCGTGGCGGATGAAACATCATTAATCCCCAACTTCAAATGGCGGGCATTCCGGCAAGTCGCGCCGAATAGCAATGAACATTCTCCGCGCGCTCGGCGTCTCTGCGAGAGATACGTTCCCTGTTTGGTTTCCCGCCTGTCCGGGAAGGGCGCCAAATCGAAGCTGTTGGAGCGTCCCGTGGCGATGGTTTGCTTTTCATTTCTCCGTCAAAATTTCACGCTGCCGGATTTCAAAGCCAAAACCGGAGGACCTGCAGATATTCAGTCAGAAATCGCTTGACAGCTTCTTGTACTTTCGCCTATATTCATCAGCAATTTGAGGATAAATTGACTGCGGCGATTATTCTTACATCATTTCCGGCCGACCGTCAGTTTTCAGGGGGAGATCTGGAAGACAAGTTCATTCTTCATCTCCCCAACGCATATAATCATGAGGTCGAACATGGGCAAAAGCACGCGTTGGTTTATTTTATTCTGCCTCTGGTTTTCATCCATTGCCGCACAGGATTCGCCCGAGCTTTACAAAGCCCGGCGGAAAGCCCTTTTAAACAATTTGGGCAAAAAAAACGTCGCCATTTTCAAGGCGGCTCCTGTGGCTCGCCGCAACGGCGATGTGGATTATGAATACCGGCAGGACAGCGATTTTTACTACCTGACCGGCTTCGAAGAACCGGAAGCCATTCTTGTGCTCAGTCCCCGGGGGATTTATGTGCGCGACGAATCGAAATTCGTCAAAGAAATCCTGTTTTTGCGGAAACGCGATCCCCGCATGGAGGTTTGGGAGGGGTATCGTCTGGGAGTGGAACGTGCCAAATCCGTTCTCGGCGTTCAGGCCGCGCTCCCCATCGATCGGTTTGACGATTACCTGCCCGCCCTTTTGCAAAACATCGATACGCTTTATATCAAAACCAAACCCGTGGGGCTGGATGAACCGCTAAGCAAAGAAATGGATTTTATCCGGCGTGCGCGAGAGCGGCTGTACGACTTTGCCGTTGCACACCCCGGAAAATTTCTAAACCGCATGCGCGAAGTGAAAGACAGCACGGAACTGGCCCTGCTTCAAAAAGCCATCGACATCACCTGCGAGGCCCACCGCGAAGCCATGAAGGCGGCGCGGCCGGGCATGTACGAATATCAGTTGGAAGCCGTTATCGAATACATTTTCAAAAAAAACGGAAGCGAGCGGACAGGCTTTCCCAGCATCATCGGTTCGGGACCCAATTCCTGCATTTTGCACTACAATACCAACCGCCGCCAAATGCAGGACGGCGACATGGTGGTCATTGATATCGGGGCAGAGTACGGCATGTACACCGCCGACATCACCCGCACCATCCCTGTGAACGGCAAATTCAATGATGCCCAGCGCGAAATTTACACCATTGTTCTTGAAGCGCAGAATGCCGGCATCGCCGCCGCCAAAGTCGGTGCCTCCTTTTGGGCGCCGGCTCAGGCCGCCGTGCGCAAAGTCGTGGAAGGATTGATCCGAATCGGCATCTTGAAAGGTGATGTGGAAACCAACATCCGCAACGGCACTTACCGTGCTTTTTTCATGCACGGTACCAGCCATCATATCGGACTGGATGTACACGACGTATCCAGTCGCGGCCCTTTGAAGGCCAATCAGGTCATCACGGTCGAGCCGGGTATCTATATTTCCGAGGCTACCGGCCGCAAACATGGAGTTCCGCCAAAATATTGGAACATCGGCGTGCGCATCGAGGATGATATTTTAATCACCGAGGAAGGGCCGAAAATTCTTTCCAAAGGCGCGCCGCGCACAATCGAAGAAATCGAAAAACTCATGTCCAAATCTTCAAATATCCATTAAGTATTCAGTTTAAAAAGGGATGGAATCATGAATCAAAACATGGACAGACGACGTTTTTTAGGGGCATTGACAGGATTGGGTGTATCCACCTTTTTGCCGGGGAAATTGGCTTCTCCGGCAATCCGAACCGGAAAATCCATGCGCGGCCCGGTAGCTCAAGGCCCGGTGATTGTGTGCAGCCGCGGTCAGAAATGGGGTGAAAAGGTCACACAGCCGGGATACGAAATTTTGAGCAACAACGGAGCTTTGCTGGACGCGGTTGAAAAAAGCGCGAATGTGGTGGAACTCGACCCCGAGGATGTCACTGTCGGTTACGGCGGCATTCCCAATGAAGACGGAGTGGTTCAGCTCGACGCTTCCATCATGCACGGCCCGACGCACAATTGCGGATCCGTTGCCGCACTGGAAGGCATCAAGACGCCGTGTAGTGTGGCGCGCCGGGTGATGGAGCGCACCGATCATATTATGCTGGTCGGTAAAGGCGCCCAGCGGTTCGCCGTGATGCACGGTTTCAAAATTGAGAATCTGCTGACCGAAAAGGCCCGGCTGCTGTGGTTAAAATGGAAGGAAAATTTAAGTGACAGGGATGATTGGCTGCCGGCTCCGGAAGGAGTGGATTACAACAAGAAACGGATCACCGGCACCATCAACGTTCTGGGCATGGATGCCAACGGGGACCTGGCCGGCATCACCACCACCAGCGGCCTTGGCTTTAAAATCCCGGGCCGGGTGGGCGACTCTCCGATCATTGGCGCCGGGTTGTATGTTGACAACGAAGTCGGCGCCGCCGGTGCGACCGGCCGCGGCGAGGAAGTGATCCGCACGCTGGGCAGCTTTTATGTGGTGCAACTGATGCGAGAAGGCAAATCGCCGAATGAAGCCTGCAAAATGGCCTGCGAACGAATTGTCGAAATCAACAAGCGCAACGGAGTCCCCATCGATTTCAATGACAAATTCATCGCCATCAACAAAAAGGGAGAGGTGGGCTGCTATTCGATTCTGGGATCGAAAGACCGCCCACCGCGCGTCGCCTGGATGGATGACAAAGGCTTCCATGTCTATGAAGGCGGCTATCTGTACGAGCGAAAAAAACAATAGTCGTTATTCGCAAAGAAGTTCCCCAAAAGCCGGCTTTGAAAGCCGGCTTTTTACATTGAATCAACGGGGTTGGTGTTCATACCGGATAGAGAAACCGGTCGAAGGACAAAGAGGCGACAGTGTGGCGGCGAAAGCCGTCCCCTCTCTGATAGCTGTTTTTCATGATCATGGAGGTTTGTTGAGCCATGCAAAAATCGATTATCCTGGCGTCTTCGTCGCCCTACCGCCGGAATTTGCTCGAACGGCTGCGGCTGCCGTTCATCGCAGAAGCGCCGGGGGTGGAAGAAACCGTGATTCCCGGCGAGAAACCGGCAGCCCGCGCCATGCGCCTGGCGCGGTTGAAAGCCGAAGCCCTTGCCGATCGGTATCCGGATGCCGTGATCATTGGCAGCGACCAGGTCGCGGCGCTGGGCGATGCGATTTTGCAAAAACCCGGCACTCCGGAACGTACCTTTGAACAACTCGTGCGCATGCGCGGCACCGTACACCAGCTTTTTACGGCCGTTACGCTGCTGCATCCGGCCACCGGACAGAGCCGGTCTTTTCTCGATGAAGCCCGATTGAAAATGCGCGACGACCTGAACGATGAAGCCATCTGGTCATATATCCGCACCGATCAACCCTTCAACTGCGCCGGCGGCTATATGCTGGAGTCACAGGGGATTGCTTTATTTTCACACATCGAGTGCGATGACTGGACGGCCATCATCGGGCTGCCGCTTATGGCACTGGTGCGCGAACTCAAAGCCTTCGGAATCTACGTGCCGGGCTGATGAATCCGTGCGGTGAACCGCATCCTGACCGGAAAAACAAAGGTCAAATATCACTCATGGTCCGGTGCCGGATGATCACCAGGAGATTCCTGCGCCAGTCGAGGACGGAAGGTGCAAACGCAAGAAATGCTATTTTCACCACACGGATACGGCTATTCAGCCCATGAGCCGCATTAAAAGCCGCCAGAACCGCCAGTTGGCCCGCCGCACCAGATCCGGCCAGGATTTCTTCGGCAGCACCGCAGGCATGCTGCTGGCGCCCGGCTCATCCCAGCTATTGTCATAACCGCTCAAATCCCAGATGATGTCCTTGCCTTTAAATCCCAGTTCCTCGATCATGCCCTGAGGAGCAAAACCGTTATTTTCATACCGGTTGCCGTGGAACCAGTTGCGTTCGGGAATCGGATCCACGTCATACCGCGCGCCCGGTCCGAACACCATATCCAGTCCGATCACGGCCAGGCCGAAAGACCGGTTGTCGCGGATTTCATTGCCGGTGGCTTCCACTTCATCCGCCGCCAGAATCAGCAGTCCACTACCGGAAGGCACTTTACTGACAATGGCGTTCGGATCAGCAAAATTCACATGGTTGTTGCTGTAAATCCGGTTGTTGACGACCCGGGTTTTCAGCGACACTTTGGATGGATTGTTCGGCAACAAAAACACCAGAATACCGCCGGCGTTGTTGAATGCCTCGTTGTTTTCCACCAGCGCATTCACGCAGTTTTCAATTTCAATACCGGTAACATTGCCGTAAGCCCTGGAATCGCGCACGACGATGTCCCTCGATTGCCCCACGTAAATGCCTGCATCCCGCGCACCGGTAACTTCACAGCGTTCGATGAGCACATTGACGCATTCTACGGGATAGACCCCATACAGCCCGGGATTTTCACAAAGCAGGTCACGAAATGTGACATTGACCGCTCCATTCAACATCAGGCCGTTGGCGGTGTAATTTCGCACCACGAAATTCCGGATTTCCACATCACTGCCGGAGCCGATGAGGCCATCCGCAAGCACGTTCCGGCCGTCGAGCACCGGCCGCTGGCCGTCCACCACCTGCCCCAGCAAGGTGATGCCGGAGACGTCCAGGGTCAGCGTTTCATGATACACACCGGGCATCACCCAAACCGTGTCGCCCGCTGTCGCCATATCGATACCGGCCTGAATCGACTGTCCCGGGCGAACGATAATGCGCCGTCCCACCCGCTGCAGCCGCACCCGCTTGCGTGGATGCTTTTGCTGCTGAAACGCCGCCAGCTCCGGCGATTGGTTTTGCAACCGTGGCACCACCGGCAGCCCGGAAGGGACGCGGTCGGGGATTTCCGGCTTGTTGGACTCGTCGGTCAGCGCATGCAAAAAAGCGATCAGATCCTGCTTTTCCTGTTCGGTGATACCAAACGCACGGATTTTGTCATCGATGTTGGGAATATCGAGTCCGAGTCCACGCCCACCACCGCCGGCGTAAAAATCGATCACTTCCTCCAGGGTTTGAAACACACCGTTGTGCATGTAAGGCGCAGTAAGAGCCACATTGCGCAGGGTCGGTACTTTAAAGGCGCGATTATAAGCGGGCCCGTCGATTTCTCCCCGCCCTAAATCCGGCTCCTGTCCCGGCAAATCCGGCACACCGATCACTTTGAAATCCGGATTGGCGAAGGTAGGAAAGTTATGGCATTCGAAACAGCGGGTTTTCAGCGAACGGAACACATTGAGACCGCGGCGTTCTGCCGGTGACAGTGCATCGTGTTCGCCGCGCGCATAGCGATCGAACCGCGAATTGTTGCTGATAATGGTGCGTTCAAATGCGGCGATGGCGTACACCACGTTCTGAAAAGTCACGGCTTCGGCTGCTTCGCCGCCGAAAGCGTTTTGAAACAGCGCCACATATTCGGGAATGGCGCGGAGTTCCTGCACCAGTTCGGAGCTGTCCTGCGCCATTTCCTGGCTGTCCTGAATGGGACTTCGTGCCTGATCCTCGAGATCACGTGCCCGACCGTCCCAGAATTGGGCATGGTTGTACGCCGCATTCCAGATGGTGGGCGAGCCGCGCCGCAGCACGGCGCCGCCCCGGCGCTCCGGGCCGATGCCCTTGCCTCCACGCCCCATGGACACCCCCCGGTTATCGGAAAACCCGAGATCGGGATGGTGGCAGTGCGCGCACGACAGGTCATTATCGCCCGACAGGATGGGATCAAAATACAACAGCCGGCCCAGTTCGACTTTCTCCGGAGTGGTGGGGTTATCGCTGCGGACGATCATCTGAGGAAACGGGCGCTGCAGATTGCGTGCTTTGCGGATTTCATCGAAGCGAGCAAGCTGATTTTCTTGGATGCGTGCCGCTTCATCTTCGCTGCTCCAGCCGATAGCGGCCGGCGGCGTTTCCAGTCCCGGTAGCGGGGCATAGATCAGCACCCAGAATACAAATCCGGCCACCGCAAGCCAGAGTCCGGTCGTTTTCCATCTCCGTGCCATAGCTCCTCCGCACAATGGTTTGGATTTGCGGAACGTGAAAATCCCCGGGGACGCCCCCGTAAGCTTCATACAACGCCATTTCGGTAAAAGAGGAACCCGCCGATATTTGTTTTCGCGCCCGCCCCCCACTTTGCGGAAACCGCCGATTCCGGAAGATTCTGTTTTGGGCCCTGCCAATATCCAGCATATTGAAATGGTTTTAACCAGCCGCCATCCCGGCAAGCGATTGGCCGAGCAGTAATACGGTGTCCGAAAAGCGGCGCGATAGCTCCATGGCCCGGCATCCCATTTCTACCGGCGGATTTGGGACAGCCGACGGATTCATCAAAACGTTCCGGATCGCCGCTGTTTCAATTTGAATTCAATGAGATATACTGGCTCGCATCTTTTCCTCAAACTATCCCTCGACCGCTCAGAACAAAAACCAGCGGCTTTCACGTCGCCGCCTGTTTTTCCAGCCGCTCGATGAGCTTCAAAATGAAACCGATACTGCGGTGATAGGCTTCCCAATCGATATGACTCAGGGTATCGTCCGGGTGATGCCAATAGGGTATCCAGCCGGAAGCGGTATGGTTGACAATGCTGATGCAGGCAAGACCGGCTTGCAACACCGGAGTGCCGTCGGTATATGCCCCCCGCTGTGAAAAGGGCCGTGCGCCAAACGCCGGATGGGCTTCCGCCACCTCGCGGGCAAGAGCCAACATATTCGAAGGATATTTCATCGGCAGGAGCATGGTTTCTTTTTCATAATAACACGGAACCGTGTCTTTGCCGGCAATATTGTCGATCACCAGAACCACGGCGTCGCGTAGCTCTTTGCCATAGCGCTTCACGAACGCGCGCGCCCCGTGCGCGCCGACTTCTTCACAACCGCTGATAACCAACCAGACGTCCTGATACTCCAGCGGCTTTGCGCGGAAGCGCCGCGCCAGTTCCAGTAGCAGCGCCACTCCCGAGGCATTGTCATTGGCGCCGGCGGTGTAAGGTGAATGTTCGGCCTGGAGAGTCATAAAAAAAATCACGGCGATGAGAGCGAGGGCGGGCGCGGCATAAATCCCGCTTAGATCTAAGACGCCCAGAAGGTCCAGTCCATACAGCACCGGCAATCCGACAAAGGCAAGCATGGCCATCGTGCTCAGAAGCTGATACACTCGAAACGTGGTCGGTGTACGGAAAATCCACGGGGTACGGTGGGAATCGATGTGGCTCATCACCACCAGGATTCGCCTGCTTTCCCGTCCGGCCGGTATGCGCACGATCAGGTTGCGGCTGTTGCTTTTCGGCAGGATCAAGGTCAGTAAATTCGGCATCAACATCAATTCCATCAATGCGGAGATCGTCACCGCCGCAGCAAGCAGGCCGGCGGCGAGCGGCATCCATTGGAAAAGCGGATAGGTCAATAATAGCAGCGCTGAGGCCAGAATAAACGGCCGGTAAGCCGAAGCCACACTTCTGAATTCCTGCGCCTCGGGTTTCAGACCGAGCGATCGCAGCACTTCGGCGCAATAGCTCTGCGCCATGCCTTCATTGAGGGTGCAGCTTCCCCGATGGGGGAAATCCACCGACAATTTTTCCAGGTGGGTCTGCAATCGTTTGATTAGAACGTCATCGTTCATTTCATTGACCGAACCGATGTTTGCTTTCAACGGTTGCAAATTAATTCTCTGCCCTTCACAAGTCAAGCACTGCGGAACCACTGAGACAGCGGTTCCGTGAGTTTGTTTTGCATTCACGATTTGCGTCGCTTATATTATGGAATAGATTCGTTTGGTTCCGGCACGCATGAGTGATGTTTCGTATTGACAGCATCATCAACGATACGTAAGGGAAAGATCCATGGCCATCCAGAATAAAGCCCGCACACGCAAACCGAAAAAGAAAGCATCTTCTCCGCGTTTTGCCAAATCGGATATTTTGCTCGAGCTGCATCAGACGCTGTTTCAAATCGTTCCCGCCGCTGCCGGCGCTTTGTTTCAGGAGTTGCAAGAGCTTTTGGCACGGCAGCCCGGCCGAATGACGGCTTCGGCACTCCAGCAAACTGAAGATCACTTCGTGAACCGCCTTCCAGAACTTCTGAATCGAATTCCCACCGCCTGGCAAAAAAAAGAAGTCGTCCCCATGCTGTCCGCCGTCAACATACGTGAACGGTTTCTGCATGGCTTGCAAGCTGACATCCGGGCGGCTTTTGAGCGGCTGCGGCTGCGCGCCAGTCTGACACCACAGGAGAAAATCGAAATTCTGCGCGGCATGCTCCGCACCCGCTATCTGGATGCCCGATTGAAAAAATTTTTTGCCAGTAATGAAATCAAGCTACCGGACGGCACTCCGTTTCAGGGCAAGGGATTCCGGTCCATGGGCCAGGAAGCGATTTACGCCGCCGGCATCCGGCTGCACCGCGGCGAACGGTACCGGGACAACGGCCGCTACACCGGCGACATCGTGGCGCCGATGATCCGTGATCTGGGGCTGGCGCTGGCCATGGGGCTGGAGCCCTACGACGTGATGGCCGCACAAATGGGGAAACCGGGCGTTCCTACCCAGGG
Organism: Candidatus Zhuqueibacterota bacterium; assembly: GCA_015491485.1. Classification (GTDB taxonomy): domain Bacteria; phylum Zhuqueibacterota; class Zhuqueibacteria; order Zhuqueibacterales; family Geothermadaptataceae; genus Hydrothermovivens. Next base: position 8,385 of record WFVT01000032.1, on the reverse strand, counting down.
CAAAGACCTGCACATCGGCGATTTTGATATCGGGGTGTTGCCGCCGGCCGCGCCCATCGCCATCAGCACCGGCACCACCTGCGGTATCGGCCTGGCGCTGAAAGGCACGGGACGGGTGGTCATCAATTGCAACGGCGAGGGCGCCACCTCCGCCGGCGAATGGCACGAAGCGATCAATTTTGCTGCCGTGCAGAAAATGCCCATCGTGTATGTCTTGCAGAACAATCAAACCGCGCTTTCGACGCCGGTCAACGAGCAGTTCGCCTGCGAGCGGCTGGCCGAGCGTGCCAGGGGCTACGGCATCCGTGGCATCACCGTCGATGGCACCGATCCGGAAGCGGTCTTTGCCGCCGTTACCGAAGCCGCCGAAGCCTGCCGCCGCGGGGAGGGCCCGGTGATGGTGGAGCTGGTTTGTATGCGCATGTGCGGGCATGCCCACCACGATGATATGCTGTACTTCGGCCACGAACCCGACCAGTTTCTGGAATATCCCGACATCCGCGATGGCGGCTATGTGGATGCGGAAAAATATGCATACTGGCGGCGCAAAGATCCGATCGCCCGCTATCGCGAAAAGCTCCTTCGGGAAAACCTGCTGACGGAGAGCGAGATTGCTCGGATGATATCCGAAGTGGAAGCCGAAATCGAAGCGGCGGCTGAACGCGTCAAACAGGCGGAATGGCCCAAAGTTTCACTGGCAGGCCACCCGGTATTCACCGACGGAGTACCTGCAGTGCACGTGGAACCGCTCGAAAACCGCACATCGGTATTTCCGGATATACCGGACTGGCACAGCGATGAACCGGTTGGTTTCACCCCCGATCCAAAAGGAAAAACCTTCTGGCAGGCGATCGTTGAGGCGCTGGAGGAGGAGATGCGCCGCGATCCGGATGTGTTCATTCTTGGAGAAGACGTTGGCGGCAAGTATGGCAATGCCTTTGTCATTCTCAAATCGCTTCTGGATAAATTCGGAGACCGACTGCTGAACACACCGCTGGCTGAGTCCGCGATCATCGGGGCGGCCACCGGCGCGGCGCTTATGGGCAAGCGCCCGGTGGCGGAAATCCAGTTCAACGATTTTGTCGCCAGCGGCTTTAATCAGTTGGTCAACAATGCAGCAAAAATTTACTACCGCTGGCATCATCCGGTGCCGATGACGGTCCGCATGCCGTGGGGCGGACTGCGGCAGGCCGGCCCGTACCATTCACAGAACACCGAACCGTGGTTTTTCCGCACACCGGGACTCAAAATCGTCTGCCCATCCACGCCCCGCGAAGCCAAGGCATTGCTCAAAGCCGCGATCCGGGATGATAATCCGGTGTTGTTTTACGAGCACATCGCGCTGTACCGCGCCGCCAACATTAAAGAAGACTTGCCGCCTGCAGATGCGGATCGGCTGCTGCCCATCGGCCGGGCGCATCTAAAGCGCGACGGTTCCGACCTGACCATCATCACGTACGGTGCCTACGTGCATCGCTGTCTCGAGGCCACCCGGCAACTGGAAGCCGAAGACGGCCTTCAGTGCCTGGTGCTGGATCTGCGCTCCATCCAACCGCTGGACCGCACGGCGATTTTGTGGAGCGCCAAAAAAACCGGCAAGGTGCTCATTGTACAGGAAGACAGCAAAACCGGCGGCATCGGGCAATCTATCGCGTCGATGATAGCCGAAGAGGCGTTTGAATATCTGGATGCGCCGGTGCGCGTGCTCGGCGCGCTGGACACGCCCGTGCCGTACAGTCCGCCACTGGAAGAAGCATTTCTTGTCAGCCCGGAACACATCGTGCGGGCGGCGCGCCTGCTGGCAAAATATTGAAGCCACAGCCCCGCTCGCTTGTTCGCGATTGCTGAATCCACTCGCTCCATTTCCTCCGGGCCTGCGTGACGTATCGCAGGCCGGGCAAGGCTTTTTTCCGTAAACGGCTTTTCCACCCGGTATCACCGAAATGTCCGCTGAAATCCGTTCCCTCCATAACGTGGCTCTCCCCGATCGACCCCGTCTTCCCCGCCGAGCTATCGTCCTGGCATGACGGCAAGTTTTTTTCCAAGAATTTTAAAATCCTGCCGATGTAATAGCATAAAAATAGGCCGCATAGTAATTATTTCCTAAAAATTAGGCCAATTGTCGCATTATTTGGGAATTGCCAAATCAAAAAATAGATAGGGAAATGATCATGAAACGGTTAAAATCCGCACTTCTGTTTTTCTTCGTCACGATGGTTGCCTGGCAATGCTCCCAAAATCAGGCAAAAGATCAGGATAATCATTTACTTTTTGAACTGGAAAATATCGCCTCTCAGATCAATCGGGATTTTTTCCACATCCGAAAAATGGTGGAATTTTACAGTCATTATATTCGCGGGATTTATGAAAATCAAAACCGGCTTCGAGACGGACTCACCCGATCCAAATATGCCATGTATGAAAAAACGGTGCTGTACAAGCCCGAAGATGACGGTGGATCCGCACTGTTCGTGTCCGGAGCCGTTCCCGTGGACGATCGCATCCGTGCCCGTGCGCGTTTCACAGAATTTTTTGATTTATTCATGAAGCCGGTGGTGGATATTTACCCTGAAGTCAGTCAAATCTATTTCAATGATCCCGAAAGTTTCTGCCGCATCTACCCTTACTTTGATGTGCTGATGGTATTCGAGCCCAAACTTGACGTGCGGCAATTCAATTTCTTTTATCTGGCGGATGAACAGCATAACCCGGAACGCAAAAGCCTGTGGATCAACAAGCCGTATGTGGATCCCGCCGGGCGCGGCTGGACGGTTTCCACGATCGCACCGGTGTACGTCAAAAATCAATTTGTGGGCGTCGCCGGCATCGATGTCACCATCAAAAACATTGCCGACCGGTATTTGAATTCCGAGGACGGCATCTTCCTGATCGTTGATCATGAAGGTCTGGTGATTGCGACCGAGGAACAGGGAGCCAAAATCCTGCGGCTTCCTCCCCTGGTGAATCATAAATACATTGCCACTATTCGTTCAAATACCTTCCGGTCGGAGCAATTTAATTTACTGAAAAGCCCAACTCGAGAAATCCGGGAGGTCGCCGAAGCCGTGATTCAGCAAAACCGGCGAGACGTTGTGCTATCGATTGCAGGGGAAGTGTATTCCATCATGTCGGCAAAAATCGATGAATTGGGTTGGACTTTATGGCAACTCCGAGGCCTATAAACACGCGCTTTCTCGTTACCCTTTTTCTGCTGATTGCAGGGGCGATTATTTATGGGGGCTATCAGTTTCTGATCAGCATTCATTCCAAAGCCCTGCAACAAACCGGCAGCCGCTTGCTCCGTCAGGCGCAGTTTGCCCGCGAACGGCTGATGCTAAGGCACCAGGACGTCCATACGGATCTGGACTATCTCACAGAGCTGGTGATTTTCGAAGACGGCGATCGATTTGAAGTGCAGCGCCAGCTCGGGCGTTTTTTTTCGAAATACGAAGACTGGCTTGAAGCCATTTACTGGTACACGCCGGACAGCGTGCTGCTGGAAATCCGCAAAGATGAGAACAACTATTTTCATATTGCTGGCTCCAGGCGCAAAAAGGATAACCGCCTGCCGTTTCGTGAAATATCCGAGCATTTCAAAATTCAGGTCGGCACCGAATCCGGCAAACGTCCGGCCTACCTCAAGCCGGTTCGCCGCAATCAGTACACGCTGAGCAACGTCGTGTTGGTGCTTTCGCCTCAAACGCTGTTTTTAAACAGTTTCAAAAATTTTCTTCTGGATTTAAACCTGAAAGTGTGGGTGTATAATTTTGCCACCAATCAGACCATCCTCAGTTCTGAAAACTTTTTCCCGGAAGAAAACAGCCCGGGATTGAGCCGCTTTTTTGATGATCTCAAACAGGGATTTGACGGCATAACGCACTTTTACGCACGAACGGACAACGGCGATGCACTGACCCAGGAAAAATTTGTTGCCGCCTACACGCCCATTCAAATCTGGGACGAGCCTATTGGTTTCGTTTTTTCCATTCCCCATTCGGCCGTCCTGCACCAAATCAAGAAGACCAATTATTTGGTCGGGGGCATTTTTATCTTACTGTTCTGTGTAGCGGTGCTTTTCTTTGGCTACATTTTATTTGAACAAAAGAAATTCTACGAGCTGCTGAATCAAAGCCAGCGGGAAATCCAAGAATGGATCAACAGCCTGGACACCTTCATTCTCAAAGTTGATCCCCAGGGGAAGATTCTGATTGCCAACAATAGTTTTTTGAATTTTACCGGTCTTTCTTTGGATACCATTCAAAATAAACGCATTACGGAGCTACCGATTTTCAAAAGCGAGGATTTGCAAAAAATATCCACCGGTCTGGATGTGGTATTACAGGAGGGCTATTTCCGAACCGAACTGCAGTTGCACAATCCCCGACGCGGCTATATCCCCAGTATCTTTACCATTCGCCCGATCAAACGCGATCCCGGCGGCAACCCTGAGCTGTCGGTGGAAATGAAAACCATTGAAGATGAAGTCAAATTGCGGCGCGAGTTGGAGATCGCCCGGGATCATGCCAATCAGGCTGCACGGCTGAAATCGGAGTTCCTGGCCAATATGAGTCATGAAATCCGAACGCCCATGAATGCCATTATCGGCATGACCGATCTTGTGCTGGAAACGGATCTCAATGATGAACAGCGGGAATATTTGCAGCTCGTGCAGCAGTCGTCCAACACCCTGCTCAATATCATCAACGATATTCTGGATTTCTCGAAAATTGAGGCGGGTAAACTGGACCTGGAAATGATTCCGTTTTCCCTGAAAGCCCATCTGTCGGATGTGGTAAAAACATTTGCTCTCAAAACCGAGGAGAAGGGGCTGGAATTTGTCTATTACACCGATCCCTATCTGCCGGAAATCATTGTCGGCGATCCGTATCGGCTGCAGCAGATCTTAATGAACTTGATTTCCAATGCCATAAAATTTACACAAGAGGGCGAAGTCGTCTTAGAATGTCTGCAAATTCGCCACTTTCCGGATGACATCAATCTATCCGGAATTTCATCTGACCTTCTGGAACGGATCAAATCCGTTTACCATCGAACGCAGACGCAGGCTGACACCGAGCTGATTTACTTCAAAGTTGCCGATTCCGGGATCGGGATCCCTGAAGACAAATTAAAAGTCATTTTTGACGCCTTCACGCAGGCGGACGGCTCCACCACGCGGAAGTTCGGCGGCACGGGACTCGGCCTTGCGATCTGCAAGCAGCTCGTTGAGCTTATGGGAGGAACCATCTGGGTGACCTCGCAAGTCGGTGTGGGGAGTCAATTTCAATTCGTCATTCCGTTTCAAGTTCAGCAGAGCGCTGAAAAAGAGCACGATCCGGAACAGTACGCGGAGGCCTTAACCCGGCTCAACGTCATGGTGGTCGATGATCACCGCAGAAGTTTGCAGGTCATCGGAAAAATCCTGCTGAGCTGGCGCATACAACCGCAATTGGCCAACGATGCTCATACGCTCCTCAAATGGGTCGAAGCGGCTCTGCGCCATCAAAAACCGATCCATGTATTATTGGTCGATGCCAAAATGCCGGACATGGACGGCTTTGAGTTAGTCCGACAAATCCGGGACCTCTACCAGCAGCATGAAAGCGTATCTCCGCCGGAAATCATTATGATGCTGCCCCTGACCATGCAAAAAGATGTCATCCAAAAATGTCAGGAACTCGGCATTTCGGCATACCTTTTAAAACCCATCCGTCCGTCGGATTTGTTTAATGAAATTATCCGTGTCGTCAGTCAACCTCAAATACGGGTCATCGATGGGGATGCAGATGAGCAGGCGGTTCAGGCGGCAAAATGGGACGAAATTGCCAACAGCACTCATGCATCCGAGAAAAAACTCCGAATATTATTAGCAGAGGATAACGCGGTGAACCAGAAACTGGCAAAACGCTTGCTGGAAAAACATGGTTATGAGGTGGAGGTTGCTGAAAATGGCCGCGAGGCGGTTGAGCTGTGGCAAAAGAAACCGTTCGATCTGATCCTCATGGACGTACAGATGCCGGAAATGGGCGGTATTGAAGCCACGCAAATCATTCGAAACCTGGAAAAAGAACGCGGCGGCCATATTCCAATCATTGCGCTCACCGCCCACGCAATGAAAGGGGACGAAGAACGATGCATACAGGCTGGAATGGATGGATACGCAACCAAACCCATTCGCAAAGAAAATTTGTTTAAAGAAATCGATCGTATTCTAAATCAAACCAACCGTGAGGAAAACGCCATGACCGAATCTACTCAAGGAAGAACGGACTTGCTGGATCCAGAGGCCGTTTTAGAGGGTGTGGCGGGGGACAAGGAACTGCTGGAGGAGCTGGTCAGCATTTTTCTGGAAACCAGTCCAGAAATGTTACAACACATCCGGGAAGCGCTGGAAAACAAAGATGCGGAAGCGCTTTCCCGTGCGGCTCACAGCTTGAAAGGCTCTGTCGGTACATTCAGCGCCCAGAGAGCCTATGATCTTGCTTACAAGCTGGAGCAATTGGCAAAAGAAGGCAATCTGGAAAAGGCGGAAGAAGTCAGTGTGGTGCTTGAGGATGAAATCAAAAAACTGAATCCGGCATTGCAGGCGCTGGTAAAAGAGCTGACATAGGCTACGAGCCGACCAGCTTGTCGGCCTGTCCATACACCGTCATCGCGAGCCGATTCAGAGCGCGGCGCCCGGCCACCGATTCGGGAGGGAAAGGCGTCGGTGCTCTGCTCCTCGCCATGACGTTTTTTTATGCCATGTGCGGACGTTTTCGAGAAGGCTCACTCGAAATAGCCGGATACATCCATTTCCTGAATCAAATGATTGATGATGGGGTTGGTCTGCCGGATAATGACCATCGCGCCTCGACGCTGCACATTTTTCGCAAACTTCAAAATCGCCTGCAACCCCTTCAAGCTCAGCACACGGACTTCATGGAGATGCAGGATCCAGCGCTGTGCCGGCAACGCCGTCAGTTTGCGCAAAAACTGAGCAAGTGATTGCGCATCCGAACCGGCCACCAGACCCGACAGTTCGATGCTTCCGGTGATTTCATCATCATACAGTTTCAGCGTGGCTGTGACGGCCATGAATGGACTGCGGCAGGCGGTTGATGCCGCGGAGGCGCTTTCGAACCGGGTTTTGATGGAAGGCATGAGCTCTCCTTTCCTGTTGCTCTGATCCTGGCTGTATGGCTCAAAACACATCCATGTGCTCGTACGATTCGTCTTTCCGAATACGCCAATGCAACAATTTCGCCACCCACATTCGGTTTACAGCAATTTTACAGAACCGGGGTGTTTTTCAGGGACTGCGCTGAATCCATTTGACATCTCGGGCTCATTTCATACCCATATTGAGCCGACAACTCAATCTGGATGACGGTTTGGCGGGTAAATTCAGCCACATTTTCGTAATTCACTTACCATATCTTCTTCTTTTGGCGGGCTTCAAAACGCCATTGGATTTCGATTCGGCACCATGGGGCAATAAATTCCCTTGTTTCCCGAAATTTTTCAACTTATCTTTGGGCGATTTGAAACGGCAACGGCGATATTGCCTTCTCCGTGAATCCATATCGAGGGGCGAAATCAACCATGGCCCAAACCATCCTTATCGTAGATGATGAAAAGGACATTCTCGACCTGCTGGAGTTCAATTTGCAGGCCGAGGGCTACCACATCGTGACGGCCCGCGATGGCGAGCAGGCGTTGGAGCTGGCCGAGCGTGTGAATCCAGACCTGATCATCCTGGATATCATGCTGCCGCAAAAAGACGGCTGGACGGTTTTACGGGAATTGCGCGCCAAACCCGAAACGGCGTCCATTCCAGTGATTTTTCTCACCGCCAAAAGCAGTGAAATCGATGAGGTGGTCGGCCTGGAATTGGGGGCGGACGATTACATCGTCAAGCCGATCAGTCTGCGCAAATTGATCGCGCGCGTCAAAACGGTGTTGCGCAAGGCCAACCAGGTCAGCCGCAGTAAGGAACCCCGTGTCCTGAAATTCAACGGCCTGGAGATTCAGCCCGAAAGCTTTTCCGTTCGAGTGGACGGCAAAGAGGTCAAGCTCACCAAAAAGGAATTCCAAATTCTGGAATATCTGGCTTTAAGGACCGGCCGTGTGGTGACCCGCGAAGCCCTGCTCGACCACATTTGGGGATATGACATCATCGTTACTGACCGCACCATCGACGTTCATATCCGAAAAATCCGTGAGAAGCTCGGACCTAAATATGCCGCACGCATCGAAACGTTCAAAGGTGTGGGATACCGGTTCAAAGACGATCAAAGCTGATATATGACGCTTTCACTCCGTAAAAAAATTATTTTCCTCAACCTGTTTCTGCTCATTCTTGCCACTGTATCCGCCAGCCTGTTCATTTCTTATCAATTGCAG
>WFVT01000031.1 GCA_015491485.1 Candidatus Zhuqueibacterota bacterium | reverse complement strand
TTTGATCACCGTGGCGCAAAAGCATTCCCACCGGTCGTCTGGGGTGCAGGCGTCTTCACTGAAATTGCAGTATAATGCGAGGCGTCGCCGATGAGATTATAATTTTAAAGTGATGTGTCCCCGCCAAAAATAAAATCTAACGCGAGATGCAAAAATAAAATCTAACGAGAGGCGTCCCGTTGGGCCTCCTTCCCTCGGCCGGGGAGGCCTCGGGCTAATTGGAAAAGTTTGGGATTTTTCGCTCTGCCGATAAGCATGAAATTTGGAGCAGGGCGGAAACCTTGCGGCAGGTTCAACACCTTTGCGAGGCGCCGACGCATCAGTTGCTATGGCGGAGGTGTCTTTCACCGCACAGATCCAATGGAAGATACTTTGCCGTGTCGAAAGCGGGCCATTCCAAAAAACTGGATTTGGCTGAAATCGGGTTGACGCCCCACCCCCGACTTTACCACACTCACCGTTAAAACAGCCGGTTACGGCCGTTATGGCATGGTACCCGTCTTCAGAGCCCTCCGGACTGTTCCGACAAACGACCTGCCTGACATCCATCGTTCAACGTTAATGTTCAATCAAAATCTGCCGATCAAGAGAAAAGCAGAGGTGCTCGGTGTCTGGCGCAACCGGGTGGAGGCTCCGTTGCGCTGATCCGGGCATTTCCTTTCAGGAGATACACGTTTTCTTCCAATGACAGCCATTTCGAGGATATTCCCAATGAAAAAAGTACAATGGTTTAGCAGCTCGGAAGTCACCCGCCAATTGAATATCAGCTTGCGTCAGCTTTATTACTGGGAGTTGAAAGGAATCGTTCGGCCGAAAGTCGTGACCATGGGGGCGAGGGAGTTTAAACGGTATTCACTGGAAGATGTGAAGACGCTTCGCCGGATCAAGGAACTGCTGGATCAGGGATATACCCTTGCCGGCGCCATGAAGCAGGCCAATATTTCCACGTTGCAACGGAGCTGAATGATGGAGCAGGTGACAATAGCGCTTATCGGCGCGGCGCTTGGTAGTTTTCTTAATGTGGTGATCTACCGTTTGCCGCTGCAAAAATCCATCGTTTCGCCGGGGTCTTCCTGCCCGTTTTGTGGCCATCGGCTGCGGCCCTGGGAAAACATCCCCATCTTGAGCTATTTGTTGCTTCGGGGCCGGTGTTCGAAATGCCGGCATCCTATCCCGGTGCGCTATCTCTTGGTGGAAGTACTGACTCCGGCGCTGTTGCTCGTGCTCTATCATTTTTATGGTTTGAGCTGGCCGTTTTTGAAAAACAGCGTTTTGGTGTTGCTGCTGATCCCGGTGGTTTTCATTGATCTGGATCATCGGCTGATTCTGAACAAAATCACCATACCGGGTATGGTACTGGGATTGGCCATGTCCGTCGCAGAAAATCCGCAGCAGTTTTATCAGCCGGTCCTGGGGATCCTTGCCGGCGGTGGCCTTTTATGGCTGATTGCGATTCTGGGGCAGGTGCTGTATAAACAGGAAAGCATGGGCGGCGGCGATATTAAATTGGGCGCGATGATCGGGGCTTTTATGAACCCACAGAGCATTCTTCTGGCGCTGTTTTTGGCGTTTTTCATTGCTGCGGTGTTTGTGCTGTTCGGCATGATGACGGGCAAATTGCAGCGACGCAGCACCATCCCTTTTGGACCGTTTATCGCTGCCGGAACTTATGCTGTGGTGAATTTTAAGCAGCAGATTGTCACGCTCTATTTGGATTACATTTTGAGATAACGAAAGATACCATGCAACAACCTGAGAAAACGACCGGATATTATCTGAGCAAGCGACGCCGTCAGGCGCTGCCAAACGATGCCGCGTTGCTGCGCTTGCTGATCACGCACGCTGCACAGTTTGACCTTTGCGTGGCAACCTATCATCAGGATGCCGGTACCATTTATGTTGATGTGCGGCATCCCATTCCGATGAAGGAAGTCAAAAAAATCCGGCGTGCGGTCTATCAAAAAGCCCGAGAGCTCAACTGGCATCTCCCGGATGTTGAAAGTGATCTCGAGCTTTGTGTCAACGGAGTTCTGGCGAAATATATTCGGCACTCCCGGCAGAATCATCGTCTCCGTGGTTTTCAGTGTTTTTCGGTTAAACTGTTCCGCGAAGAACCGTTGGTGGTATGTGTGTGTGGTGTAGATGGGGATTTGGATGATGAGTTTGCCATGGAGTTGCATGCCCTGGCCAATGCGCCGGAAGTCGGCTTCCGTGCGTTGCTGACCAAGGTGCTGAGAAAGACGGAGGATTTGAACAATATTCTCCTTTCCATGATTGACGGGGTCATTTTATGCGACGAAAAATCCAGAATCCGTTTTATGAATGAAAAGGCGCGCAAGCTCTGCGGTTTTGAATCCATTCCGCAACTGGGCGCCCCGCTGGAACCGACGCCGCTGTGCGATCTGCCGCAGTTGCTGGATGAAGCCATGGAGGACGGGATCACTCAATTGAACCGGGTGATTCCGCTGGGCAACAGCAATTCGCAGTTGCTGGGCGTCAATATTCAATTTGTCAAAAATTTTATGGGTCAGCCGGTCGGATGGCTGCTGATTTTGCGTGACATCACCGCAAGCTGGCAGTCCGATCAAATTCGTTCGATGATTTCCATTGCGAGCCATGAACTCAACACCCCTCTGGCGTCCATGAAAAATACCCTGGACTTGTTGCTCGATCGTGAAGTGGGAGAGCTGACCCCGAATCAGGAAAAATTTTTGCGTATCGTCCAGGACGATATGACCCGTCTGCAGCGGCTGCTGCATGACCTGCTCGACCTGAGCCGGTTAGAAGACGGCCGTGTGGAGTTGGACCGGCGCCGGCATGTGCGCATCGAGTTCGTGGCGAATAAAGTGATTGAATCGTTCCGGGTGTTTGCCGAATCGCGCGGCATTACGCTGCGTACCGATATCCCTTCGGGCATCGCCGGCATCAATGGGGATCGTGATCGCATTACCCAGATTCTGGTCAATCTGGTGGACAATGCCATCAAATATTCCCATTTCGGCGGAGAGGTGGTCATCGCCGCGCGCGAAACCGAAAGTGAAGTGGTGGTTTCGGTATCCGATCAGGGTGTGGGCATTCCCAGGGAGAATCTGAACTTCATCTTTGAGCGGTTTGTCCAGCTTGACAATCTCCCGGAGGGGGTGCATCGCGGTTTTGGCCTGGGGTTGAGCATCGCCCGGGACATTGTGGAATCGCACAACGGCAGGATGTGGGTCGAGAGCGAACCGGGCAAGGGCAGCACCTTTTATTTTTCTCTGCCGAAAATGACATCGGAATCCCCTGACGCGGAACCGCAGCCCAAGACACCGAAAGCAAACGAACCGTGATTTTTGCTGCGGGCGGTTGTCGCGAAACAGCATAAAGCTCAATGCCAGGACATCCGGCAAAACGATTGACACAATAGGGCAGGCGAAGGATTCGCTTTTGAGCCTTTGAACGAAAATGGTTGCAAACCGGAAATCACCCGGTCATGGCGTGAACCATCGCGAGAGCCTTCAGCCCCCGGGGCGGAATGATTTCATTTTTCGCAGGTTGGTGGTGAGCCGTACGGCTCCTGAATGTGTGCGAGCGGGCAAATTGGATAAATGGGCTTATGAAGAAAACCATTCTCATTGTTGAAGATTATCCGAACGTGGTGGAAGTACTGCGTATGCGGCTGCAAAATGCCGGGTACGACGTGCTGGTGGCGTTTGACGGGCAGGAAGGCTTGAAATTGGCCCGCAGCAAAAAACCCGATCTGATTATTCTGGATATTATGCTCCCGAAAATGAACGGTTACAAAGTCGCCCGCCTGCTCAAATTCGATGCCAAATACAAACATATCCCCATTTTTATGCTGACGTCTCGAACAAAACCGACGGATATGCAGTTGGGCAAGCAAACGGGTGCGGATGAGTACATCACCAAGCCCTATGATCCGATAGAGCTTCTCCGCCTTATTGACAAACATTTGCGGACGCCGCGTCCTGCAGCAAATGTGGCAAAAATAAAACGTCCATGAGTGGCAAATTCCCGGGACGCTCTTGCGGCTGTTGCCCATGCCTGGCATATTTGCAGAAGCGGCCCGGTACAGGAAAGCGGATGATGATCATGATAAGCCATGCTCATGATGGGAAGGGAGATAACCGGGTGAAAGGTGCCGTAATATGAGCCATGATAATTTAATCCGGCTGCTGGAAACCATTTCGGAATTGCCGACGCTGCCGACCGTGTATATGCGGCTGAATCAATTGATGCAATCGCCGGAGGCCAGCGCCACGGAGATTGCCAGGATCATCGAATCCGATCAGGCATTGTCCTCCAAAGTGCTGCGGCTGGTCAATTCTTCGTTTTTTGGATTTAGTCGGCGCGTTACTCAGATCAGCCATGCTGTAGTTCTGCTGGGCTTCAACACCCTTCGCAATACCGTGCTCTCCATTTCGGTGTTTGAGTCGTTCAAATCCAACGATAACGAAGTGTTCGATCGGCGGGAGTTCTGGCGCCATTGCATTGCCACCGGGCTTATTGCGCAAACCCTGGCTCGATCGTTAAAGATCGAACAGGTTGAGGAAGCGTTCTCCGGGGGAGTGCTGCATGATCTGGGCAAACTGGTACTCGACCAGTTTTTGCCGGAACCGTTCGCCCAGATTATCGATTTAGCCCGCGAACAGCGCTGTCCCATCCTGGAGGCGGAACGCAGCATTCTCGGCACCGATCATACGGAAATCGGTGAATATTTGATGGAACGCTGGAATCTGCCCCATGTTCTGATCGAAATGGTGGCGCTACATCATACTCCCTCAGTCATGCGCAGTAATCCGACCCTGGTGAGTGTGGTGCATATTGCGGATATCCTGTCGCGGCGGTTGAAAATCGGCTTTGGCGGTGACCCGCTGGTTCCTGAAATCGATCCATTTGCCCTCGATGAGCTTGATTTGTCTCCAGAGCGATTGGATGAGATGCTGGAGGACATCGAGCAGCAGATGCAGCAGGCGGAAGATGTTTTAGCGCTGGTGGATTGATGTATGCTGAAAAAGAACGATCAAAAACTGGCTCAAATCCTGCTTGAAAATGAAGTGCTGACGCCGGAACAGTTGGAGCAGGCGGAACGGGAGCGCGCCGCCACCGGTGAAGAACTGGCGGCGCTGCTCATCCGGCGTGGCTTCGCGCGGGTGGATCAAGTGCTTCGCTGCGTGGCTGAACAACTGGAACTCCCCTATGTCGATCTTGCCGATTATAGCATTGACCCGGAAGCGCTGGCTCTCCTGCCCAAGGACGTGGCATACAAATGCAATGCCATCCCTGTTTTTCGCATCGGCAATGTGCTGACCGTGGCGATGAGCAATCCCGGAGATGTGAGCGTCATTGATACTCTGCGGCGCACCACCAAGCTGGAAATCGAGCCGGTGATCAGCAGCCCGGAAGACATCCGCGATGCGTTGGAGCAACATTACGGCCCGCAGGCCGTGCTCGATGATTCCATCGATGAAATGATCCAGAAAATTCAGGATGAGCAGCCCGAACAGGAAAAAGAAGAAGAAACTGAAAAGCTGAAACAGATCGCCGAAGATGCGCCGGTGATCAAACTGGTGAATCTCATCATCGGGCAGGCGATTCGGGACGGGGCATCGGATATTCACATCAATCCCGAAGAAGACGCGCTGCATGTGCGCTACCGCATCGATGGGATATTGCATGAAGCGTTTTCACCGCCGAAAAATCTGCAAGCGGCGATCACATCGCGTATAAAAATCTTAGCGGAATTGGATATCGCTGAAACCCGGGTGCCGCAGGACGGCCGATTCCAGGCGAATTTTGAAGGAAAAACCGTGGATTTGCGGGTCTCTACGTTGCCGACGGTGTATGGCGAAAACATCGTGATGCGCATCCTGGATAAAAGCAGCCTGATGCTCAATCTGGAGGACCTTGGCCTTGGCGACAACATGTTGAAACGGCTGCGCGATATCCTTTCCAGTTCCTACGGCATTATTCTGGTCACCGGGCCCACAGGGAGCGGCAAAACCACCACGCTGTACTCCTGCCTCAATTCGATGAATACGCCCGATAAAAACATCATCACCGTTGAAGACCCGGTGGAATACCGGCTAAAGCTCATCCGGCAGGCGCAGGTCAATCCCAAAGCCGGGATGACATTCGCGTCCGGACTGCGCGCCATTCTGAGGCAGGACCCCGACATCATCATGGTCGGCGAAATTCGCGATTCAGAGACGGCAAAAATCGCGGTGGAAGCCGCATTGACCGGCCATTTAGTCCTATCCACCCTGCATACCAACGACGCCCCGGGGGCGATCACCCGATTGATCGAAATGGGGGTGGAGCCGTTCCTGGTGGCCTCGGCAACGATCGGCATCATTGCGCAGCGGCTGGTGCGTCGCATCTGCCCGAAGTGCAAAAAGGCGTTCACCCCGCCTCGGGAGTATCTCATCGACCTCGGTTTCAATCCCGAAAAACGCAACTGGGTGTTTTATAAAGGCGAAGGCTGCAACAATTGCAAAGGAACCGGCTATAAAGGGCGTGCCGGCATTTATGAAATCATGACGGTGAACGAAGAAATCCGGGCGCTGTGTTTACGCAATGCATCCGGTGATGAAATCAAAAAAGCGGCTTTGAAACACGGCATGCGCACCCTGCGACAGGACGGATTTTTGAAAGCCTTGCGGGGCATCACCACCATCGAAGAGGTGATCCGGGTGACCAACGTTGAAGGCTGACAAATCATGCGTGGAGCGTCCCCACACGCCCTGCTCGTGAATCATGGAAAGGGAGCAGCCGGTATCGCCGTGAGGCGGTCTTGCCGCGGTCGGCCCGTTGATAAAAATAGCAAATTTATTCCAAAAAGAATCCGATAATTATAAAAGCAGAAAAACCGGTTTCCAACTCGGAATACGAGGAAGAGGCGATCATGAAACAACATCAGATTCTGGTAATTGAAGACGACCGGGACATGGCCTATCAACTGAAGCTCCGTCTGGAGGCCAAAGGCTTTGCCGTTGAAACGGTTCAATCCGGCAACGAAGGATTGTCCCGCGCCCGTGAACTCAAGCCGGATGCGATCATCATGGACGTGATGCTGCCGGATCTGGACGGGTATCGCATTTGCCGCCTGCTGAAATTTGATACCGAATACGAGCATATTCCGATCATCATCATCACGGCACGGACCCTGGAAGAAGATAAGGATATGGCACTGGAGGTGGGAGCCGATGCGTATTTGACCAAACCGGTGGATTGGAAGTCGTTGTTCGGCACTTTGAAAAATTTCCTCGCTTCTCAAGAGGCCGAGCCGGCCGAGGCTGCGAAATCTTGAACTCCGGTTGAATCGAACGAGCGCCTGTAACAGCAAAAGGAGAACGATCGTGGCAAGGAAGAGTTTCCTCCTGGGCGATTTCCTGGTCGAGCAGGGAATCATAACACGAGAACAGTTGCGGGAAGCCTTGAAATATCATCACGAAAAAGGCATCCGTCTCGGAAGGGCTCTGATTGAGCTGGGTTTTGTCAGCGAAGATCAAATTATACGCGCCCTCAGCGAGCAGTTGAATGTTCAATATGTGAAATTGAAGACCTATAAAGTGGATCCGGAGGTGTTGCGGCTGATCAGTCCGGAGATCGCCTGGAACTATCTGGCATTGCCGCTGTTCCGGATCCGGGAGCGGCTGACGGTCGCGATGGTCAATCCGCTGGACATCTTCGCCATTGACGCCCTGACGCGGGCGAGCAAAATGAAAATTGAGCCGGTTGTGTGCTCGGAAAGCGATATGCGGGAAGCTCTCCGAAAGTATTATCCAAAGCGCAAGAGCTCTCCGGCACCAACCCCGGATACCGTGGAGCCGGCGCCGGCGCCGGAGGAGCAGGCCGCGGAAACCGCGTCCGAACCGACGAATGGATACTGGCAGAAAATTGATGACTTCCTGAAGCGGCTTGCCGAAAAGAAAGCCCGGCAGGCGTTTGTTCTGGGCAATAAAATTCGTGTGGATTTTGGAGAATATCAGGAGGATTGGCCGCTGCCGGACAGCCTGGATAAAAACAGTTTCATTCGCATGCTGTGCAGCCTGGGCGATGAAGTGAGTACCTATGAGCGGTTGCCGCACCGGTTTTTGATTGATAAAAAATATGCCGATGGTCCGTGCCGTTACCACGTTCTGGCCGGCAGCGGCGTGAAATCAGAAACGGCGATGATCACTCTGCAGATGGCTCGGAACGAAGAAATGGCCGGTCTGCCGGAAACCTCGCCTTTAGCTCGTTTGCTGAACGTGCTGCCCCATACGCCCGGACTGGTCGTGTTCGCCGCACCGGATCTGTATCTGCTGGATCAGGCATTTTATGCAACATGGCAGGCGGTACACGGTAAATTCCGCTATCCCATTGCCATTGAGAATCAGCCCACCGCGATCCTGCCGGATGCCACGCAGCTCGTGTCCTGCCATCCGGCGGAGCAGCTCGCCATGCTGCGCTATGTGCAGGCCGCCAATTGCGATGGACTTTTCCTGAAAAACATCACCGATGCTTCCGTGTTGCAGCAGGTGATTCAATTGGCGGAAACCGGTGTACCCGTGGTACTGGGACTGGTTACGACCAAACCCTGGATGGCGCCGGAATTGTTGTTCGGTAAAGGATATGAAGAGTTTGCCCGGCTGGTGCACCATGTGTATTATCGGGCGGCAGTAACCCGGCTGTGTCCGGAATGCCGCAAGAAAGTGCAGCCGCCTCAGCCCCTGAAGAAACTGCTCAACGGAAAAAGCGAGTTGACTATTTACGATGACACCGGCTGCGAAGCATGTCAGCAGCAAAACGGGCAGAGCCGAGAGATCGTAGAATTCCTCTGGGAAGCGCATTCCATCGGAGAACCCCGTAACGGCCGGAATGGTCGGCGGAATGGACATGCGGCGAAAGAAATCCGCCGGGCTCTGGAGAAACAGTTGCTTCCCCGGCTGAAAAAAGGCGAAATCGGCCTGTCGCAGGTGCTGCCATTGCTGGCCGCGGAATAGAGTCAGACCTAATAAACACCAGGCACCTTCAAGGTGCCTGGTGTTTATTTGAGCTGCATTGCGGAATCTCTCAAAACTCTGCATTCCAGATCGCTTCGTGCGGCATGGCCGCCGGGCGGCGTTCCTCTTCTTCTTCCGGCCGTTCCGGCCAGCCCACCCGCAAATCGTTCCAGTTCAGAATTGTATTGAACACCAACGCATGGCTGCCGTGCGTTTGCCAGCGCCAGAACGGGCGGTTGGCAAACAGCACCACATGCCCCTTGCCTACCGGACAATCCACCACCGCCGGTGTTCCGGCAAGCTCTTTTTCTCCTTTAAGCATACCGCTGAGCAGTAACCCCTTCTTGGCGAAAGTCACCACCGGCCTCGGCACTTCGTTTTGCCAGATTTCGTCCTTCACCCAGTCCGGTACGCGGAAACCGCCGAGATTTTTATTGATTTCGAACACCGGACTCTGGCTGAAATACACCGCCAAAGTGTCGAGGTAGCCGTAGGTGATCGGACTTTTTTTGTCGGTGATCTTTACTTTGAAAACGCTGCCGCGTGCCACCAAATTGCGCGTCCGCTTGATGCGGATGCGACGGGTGATCGCCATGGCGATCGGAAATTCGGCGGTGCTGCCTTCGGTGATAAACACGCCGCCGTTTTTGATGAAGTTCTTCAGATTCTGCAGCCCTTCGTAGCCCATGCCGCGGCGGGTGTCATCGGTCTGATCAATTTTGCCGATGTTCGGCGTGATATCCGATGTTTCCCAGGGCAGCGGATGTCCTGCCTCGGTGGTGCCCTGCACCAGCGTTTGCGGACTCGCCCAGGTCTTCGGCATGATGATCACATCGAACTTCGACAGGTCCTCGGTGGCCAGGTCCTGCTCGGCGAGATAGGTGTAGGGAATGCCGATGGTATCGAACGCATAGCGCCACCAGCCGGCATCCTGCGGCGTGGCCACCCAGGTGTGCACCAGCGCAATGCGCGGCACCTCGATTTCGTGCGTGGGCACGTTCGGACGCTTTTTGGTCCCAACCACCACCAGCCCCAGATCTTCCGCCGCCTTTTTCAACCGGTCGGCCAGATCGCCGGGATTGCCTTCGGCCGGAATGATGTACGAGCCGGCGGAAAAGGAGCGTTTGCCGAATTTGAAGGGCTCTTCCGCCGCGAACATGCGCACGTCCCTCAGTTTGAACCGCAGCACGGCAAAGCCGTCCTCGGTGGTGTGATCGACGAGGAAAAATTTCCGGCCTTTGCCTTCCAGCCGGCCTCGCGGCTTGACGTCTTCGGTCAGCAACTGCATCTTGGCCTGCAAAATCGCCGGATCGTTGACCTTCAGCACCTGCACCTGGCGGAGCAGGGGCAGGCTCCAACCGGTATCGTCATACGGTGGCCTGGCATCTTTGGGGAAATTCTGTTTGTCCAGCAGGATGCGCGCCAGGGTGCGGTACGGTTGATCCAGCCGGATCACATACGAGCCCCCGGGTGCCGTGAGCTGCCTGGTCGTTTTCGCCTTTTCTTTGCTTTTGCCGTTGGTCGCTTTTTCTTTTTCCTGAGGCGCTTTCTCCGTCCATTTCAGCGTCTGCTGCGCGCGGTGCACTTCGACGCCCTGCAAGCGCAGCAGGTTGATCAAATCGGCTGTGGCTACGGGCCGGCGCTGTTTTGCCGGAATCACAAAAGCGTGAGGCGCTTCTTCCCGGCCTTTTTGCACCGCTTTTTTCGATTTGATGTAAAAATTCTCCACGAACCGGGTGTGGTGGTTGGCCACATAATTCAGCGCCGCCAGCACGCCGCTCTGCATGTAGTTGGTATTGTTCCGCAGCGACCATTTGACTTTTTTCAACGGCGGTTCGGGACGGTACCATTCGCGCGTGGTAAACCGCTTGCGCGGCTTGCGCTCCCTGGTGTCCGGAATCGAATTGCCGAACGTCTCGTAAAACCGGCCGATGGCGTTGCGGTTGTTGGCCATCCAGATGAGGTAGTTGGCCGCCCAGCCGTTGTAAAAGCCGTGCGTCCACACGCCGGGCATGCCCCGACGGGTCAGCTCGGTCACTTCCTCGTGCGACAGATTGTGCCACTCGTCAATGGTAATCGGATCGATGTATTCGTTGTACGGTCCGGTGCCGGTGGAGACGTACAGAAAGGGAATGGACTCATGCAGGTCATGCATGATGGTGGCCTTCCAGTGCATATAGGTGCGCAGCATGTTGCGCGTCAGCGCCAGTGCCATGGCGAAGCCGTCCCGGTTGTTGTCATGCGCCACATAATGTCCCCAATAAAGCAAGCCCGGGCCGAAATCTCGGTTGGCTTTGCGCCATTTGTAAATATCCACGATGCGGTCGCGACCGTCCACCTCCACCACCGGCGTGAAGATAAAAATCACGTTTTTTCGAATGTTTTGAATCATTGGCGATTCCTCGACGGCCAGCCGGTAGGCCAACTCCATGAGCATTTCCGGGCTGCCGGTTTCGGGTGAATGCAGGCCGCCTGTGATGTAATAAATCGGTTTGGCTTTGGCGATGATTTCCCGGGCTTCTGCATCGGAAAGACCGCGTGGATCGGCCAGCCGGTTCAAATAGCCGCGGTAGGTGTCGATGTTGCGCAGGGTGGCCTCATCGGCAATAATGACTTCGATCATCTCGCGCCCTTCCTCCGATTGGCCGATGGTGCGCACCATCACCCGCGGCGAGGCGTTGGCGATTTCCCTCAGATAGGCGTAAATTTCGTGCGTATAATGCAGCGTCCCCGGCGCGCCGATGATGTCGCCGAAGTAGTCCAGCGGTGACGGCACGGTATCCGATTTCGGTAGATGATCCACCCATTCGTTCAAAAAACGGTCGTCGGTGGTGTATTCTTTGATTTTGGCTGCATACGTTTCATCCATGGCCTGTTGGGCGCGAACCGGAACCGCTATCGCAGCCAGAAGCCCGCAGAGCCACATGCCGATCGTGAGTTTGCGCATGGCACACCTCCATAAATCATGCAACGTCAGTTTTGTGAAATTCATGTTCAGGATACACAATCGGTGGGGACGGTTGCAAGCAGATCGGAACGAAAGGGGCTAAAATGGCATTTTCACGGAATGGAGGGCAGGGGAGCGCACGCCGGCCCAGACGGCACACAGCCGGCGGAACTGGTGCTTCCCTCAGTATCCATCCGGTGAAGTACAGGTTGATTTTCAGGGCACGAAGACATCCTCACCGGTCGTATAGCGCGAAGGCGTTCTCGCCAAAAGCACCATCAAAAGCGAGGGCGACTCCACCGAAATTACAAACTAACGCGAGGCGTCCCCGCCGAGCATTCCCTCGGCCGGAGGCCTCGGGCTAGTATAAAAAGATGCAGTTTACCGGACGGGTACCCCCTCAGACGTTAGGCAGGCAGCCGGTAAGCAGGGCCGCGGGCGGTTCAGGACAGGTCGTCATGATGGTTCAGCAATTGCCGCAATTCCTGCGAGCGCCGCGTGGCGGTTTCCACCGCGCTGATGAGCATATTGCGCAGGGCGTGCTCTTCCAGTTCATGAATGGCCGCGATGGCCGTTCCGCCCGGGGTGGTCACTTCATCGCGCAGCACAGCCGGGTGCTGGCCGGATTCTTTCATCAGTTTGGCCGCGCCCAGAACGGTCTGCACCGAAAGGCGCGTGGCGATGTCCCGCGACAGCCCCATTTTGACCCCGCCTTCGATCAGCGCCTCGATCACCATGTAAATGTACGCTGGTCCGCTGCCGGACAGACCGGTCACGGCATCCAGTTGCGACTCCCGAACGACCACCACCTCACCGACTGCCTCGAAAATGGCCCGGGCGATGCGCAGATGGCGATCCTCTGCGGTGTTGCCTGGCGCAATGGCCGAGGCGCCAGCATCCACCACCACCGGAATATTGGGCATGGCGCGAATGATCGGGCAGGGCTGATTCAGCGCTTGCTGGATGGCGCGCGTGGTGATCCCGGCGGCCACTGAGATGATCAAATGCTGCTCTTGGATCACCGGAGCGATTTCTTGCAGCACTTCGCGGATGTTCTGCGGCTTGACGGCCAAAATGATCACCTGGCAACCTTTCACGGCATCGCGGTTATCGGTGTGCGTTTTCACGGAGAAGCGCTGCCGGATGTGTTCCAGCGTAGCTTCGCTGCGCGCCGTGGCCGTGATGTTATCCAGCTCCACCAAATCGGCTTTGATCATGCCGCCCATCAGGGCCATGCCAATGCGCCCTGCGCCAAGAATGGCGATGCGTTCGGTAAGTCTCATTTTGCCCTCGGATTTTCTGTTTGCCGTCGGTTTTGGCGAATGATGAACCATGTGAATGACATCGGCTGTCGTTGCCGCCTCGATAGAGTCGCAGGCAAAAATAAATTGTGGCTAATTTAATCAATTTTCGTACGGAAGCAACGAAAAAATCATTAAGTTTGGCTATGCGGTGGGTGTGAAAGATCGGTGGGAGGCTGACCGCGAACGTGAGCATCGGTGGGTATAATAAGCAGGTGAAGCTGCCCGGCAAACTGCTGTTTAGCCCCGAGCCTTGTTGAGCATGAATGAATAAAGGAGAACGAAGGATGGCGTTTCGGGTCTTTCTCACCGGATCGGGCATCGCCCGGCCGGCGCTGCGCATGTTGGAACAGGAGCATTGCGTGTACCGCGTGGGCGATCCAAAGGACACGCCGGATGACCTGATAAGACAGCTCCGCGATTTCGATCCGCATGCGCTGATTGTGCGGCAGGGCAAAATTACGGCCGAGGTGCAGGCGGCGGCGCCGAGTTTGCGTGTGATTTGCAAACACGGTGTCGGTCTCGACAACATCGATGTGGATGCGGCAATGCGCCGCGGCATCCCGGTGCTGTTCACTCCCGGCGCCAATTTCGAATCGGCGGCGGAGCATACCCTGGCGCTCATGCTGGCGCTGTTGCGTCGCGTCCCGGCGTACGATCGTCGCATTCGCAGCGGGATGTTCGACAAAAAGCCTTACGACGGCCAGGAACTGCTTGGCCGCACCCTGGGTTTGATCGGCTACGGGCGTATTGGCCGGCGGGTGGCGGAACTGGTGGCTCCGTTTCGCATGCGCGTGCTGGTGTACCATCCTTCGGCAACCCGCGAATCCCTGCCCGACTATATCCGGAAAGTGAATCGCCCGGAGGACCTGTATCCCGAAGTGGATGTTTTGAGCCTGCACTGTCCGCTGACGGCGGAAACGCAGCACATGATCCGCCGGGATGTGCTGCAGCGAATGAAACGCGGGGTGTACATCATCAACACCGCCCGCGGCGGACTGGTGCAGGAAGCGGACCTGCTCGAGGCATTGCAATCCGGGCAGGTGGCCGGCGCCGCGCTGGATGTGTTCGAAGAGGAGCCGTTGCCCGCGGAGCATCCCTTTTACCGGCTGGATAACGTCATCCTTTCGCCGCATGTGGCCGGATCGTCGGACAATTCGCTGATCAATATGGGCATGCAATCGGTGCGGCAGGTGCTGGCGGTGCTGAAAGGCGAACCGGTGCATCCTCAGGTGATGGTGAATCGTATCGAGCCATCAAAATAAAAATGGGATGCGGGATGAATGGGTGATTCACAGCGATTTCTATGGATCGGAGGCATTGGGGAATAGCCACGGAATCGCATGGATGAAAGGATCCGCAGGCTGGGACTGAGGGCGAACGATATCCTCAGCAAGACGTGAGAAAATAAAAAATGTTCGCCGAGGCGCCGGGATTGCCGGCGGATGGATTTTAAAACGACCGGATCGAATAGGCTCACATAGTTGTATTGAACCACGAAGCGCAGGAAAAGAAGACGATAGCAGGAATCCGAGTCAATTCAGGTGAATCCGGTGCCGAGGCAAAATCGCTGGGGTTCGCAAGCTGGGAGCTTGCGCTACATCCACGCTGGCAGGATTCCGTGGTTGAGTTGCAAGCTGGAAGAAAAGTTACCACCAATGAATCCGGATTGCCCCGGTGTGTCCTTCTAAAACCTCTTCTCCTTGATCAGCGCTTCTTCCATGTGCGCCTGGCGGATGTATTGCGCCAGAATGTGCATGAGCGACTGGTGCACGTCTTCGATGATGCCGTAATTATCCGCATCCACGTGCAAATTCACATCGGCGATTTGCGCCGAGCGGCCCCCGGAAAACCCGGTCATGGAAATCACGGGCAGGCCGTTTTCTTTAGCCCATTGCGCGGCACGCACGATGTTCTCGGAATCGCCTGAAGAACTGATAGTGATAAGCGCGTCGCCCGGCCGGGCCAGTGAGCGCAACTGATATACGAAAATATCCTCAAATGAAATATCGTTGCCGATGGCGGTGATCATCTCCACCGTGGAGCTGAGGGACATGATTCGGGGATGCAGATCGGTGTCCGTTTGCACCAGCTTGCAGTGATCGCAGACCAGATGATTGGCGATGGCCGCCGACCCCCCATTACCGCAAGAAAAAATGATACCGCCCCTGCGATGCACCCTTGCCAAAATATTCGCCGCCTGCATCATTTGTTCGCCATCTACCGATTCCAAAGCCTCATTCAGTCGGGCAAAATAACTTCTGGCATAGGTGCTGATGTGTTCGAATTTCTGTTCCGGAAAGGCCATAGCGTTTCCCCTGCCCTGGGTTGCCGTTTCTTGTTGAGTCCATCCTTGCCACCATACTTGCGAACCTCATGTTCGTTCGAGCTTCCGTTCCCTGGAAACGCGCTACCCCTCCGGGGTTACAATCTCCATCGATTATACCGGACCCGGAACCGGCCCGGTGAATTTATTGCCGTTCTATGTCTTCCAATGCACTGCGAACCGCAGTCACCTCTTCCCGCGCCTTGCCCATGAGAAAGCGATCGTCGCTTTGCAGGGTGGTGAGCTGAAAGCCTTTTTTGATCATTTCCACGGCCACATCCCGGGAATTGGTATGAATGCCAGCGGGGATGCCGTGCCGCTTACAGGTTTCGATGATGCGTTCTTTGGCTTCCACCACCTCCGGGTCGTTCTGGCCTTTGCGCGGCTCGCTGCCCAGCGCCATGGCCAGGTCCGATGGCCCCACGTAAATCGCGCTGATTCCCGGCACCTGCAGAATCTCATCCAGATTTTCGATCGCCTGCCGGGTTTCGATTTGCGGGATCACCAGAGTTTCATCATCGGCATAATGATGGTAATTTCCGCCGCCATGGATCGTGCCGCCGCCGTAATATTTGGCACGGATGGGGCCAAAACTCCGATAACCGCGCGGCGGATATTTACAAATGCGCACCAGCTCCTCGGCATCTTCCGGCGTGTTGATCATCGGGCAGATAATGCCGTACGATCCGGCGTCGAGCATTTTCATGATCAGTCCGGGATCGCGCCAGGGCACGCGCGTCATCGGCACTACATCCGTTGTGGAAATCGCCTGCAGCATGGTGACCGCCGTCTGGTAGCCGATCAATCCGTGTTGCATGTCGATGGTAATGGAATCAAAGCCCTGATGGGCCATGACTTCCGCCGAAAACGAACTGGGAATGGCACACCAGCCGTTGATCACCGCGCCGCCCCGGGCCCAGATTTCTTTCAGTTTATTTCTTCTCACCCGTTACACCTCCATTGAGCCGATGCGTGTCATTGTCTATGTCGCAAACCGGTCGTTTCAGTTGGTTTTATCCTGTATTGAATAAGTACCGCCCATGCGTTACGGTGCGTGAAGCACATGCACGGGCGTGGTATTTTGATGCAAAATGAGCCGCAAAGGAATCTCACGCGGCGAGCCGGGCTCCAGCGCCTTCCGGTACATCGCGTACTTATCCGCGCCGGAGAACAGCAGATAAAGCCGGCGGGCCTGCAGGAGCGTGGGCGCGGTGAGACTCATGCGCGCTTGCCGGCCGTCGGTCGCCGGCACGGCCACGCACCGCTGATCCGTCACCTCCACCGTTGGCTCGCCCGGGAACAGCGAAGCCACATGCCCGTCCGGGCCCATGCCGAGATAAACCGCATCGAAGGGAAGAGGAAGCGATTGCAACCGGGCTTCGCAATCCAACCAGCCGGCCTGAGGAGTTGGTGCGCCGGTGTACAGCGGCACGAAACGGGCATCCGCGGCAAGCCCCTTCAGCAAATGTCGGCGAACCATCCCTTCATTGCTGTCGGAATGCTCCGGCGGCACCCAGCGTTCATCCGTGAGGGTGACGGTCACCCGATGCCATTCGAGCGCCATTTGCCGCAGCGGCTCGAAGACCCGCTTCGGAGTGCGGCCGCCGGAGACGGCCAGCAGCGCCTGTCCGCGCGCTTCGATGCCATCGCGGAGCGATTGCGCCAGGGCTTCGGCAAGCGCGTGCGCGGCTGTTTCGATGCTGTCAAATGCCCGTTCTTCTTGGATCATGCACAGCTCCGACGTCAATTGTTCGGCGGATAGTCATCGGATGGCAGGCGGTTTTCGTCCAGCCCCCGGATGGCGGCGCGGCCCATGGCCAGAATGGCCTCTTCAGCGCTGCCGCCGATGTGCGGCGTGGCCAGAAAATTCGGCAGCCGCAACAGTTCGAGGTCCTCGGGCGGTTCAGTTGCAAACACGTCAAAGGCGGCACCGGCGAGTCGGCCTTCCTGCAGCATGCGCTTGAGTGCGGCTTCATCCACAATGCCGCCGCGTGCGGTGTTGATGAGAATGGCGTCGGGGCGCATCAGCGCCAGCCGATCGGCATTCAGCAGGTTGCGCGTGCTGTCGTTCAGCGGCACGTGCAGGGTCACAATATCGGCCCGTTGCAGCAGCTCTTCCAGCGCCACCGGCTCGACCTGATACCTGGCGTAAAATTCGGGGAAATCGAGAATGTCGTTGGCGAGAATGCGGCAATCGAACGCCCGCAGCAGGGTGGTCAAATCTTTGCCGATGTGGCCGCAGCCGATGATGCCCACCGTGCGACCGGTGAGTTGCCGGCCCTTGCGGTTTTTCCAGATGCCTTCGCGGACATCCAGATGGCCCTGCGGGATTTGCCGCAGCAGAGCAATCATGAACGCAATGGCCAACTCGGCCACGGAGCGTTTGTTGATGCCGCCGGTCCAGCCCAGGCGCACCCCATGCCGGATCATCGCCTGCTTGTCCAGCATGTCCGTGCCGACACCGTATTTGCTGATGACTTCCAGCTCGGGCAGCGCCGCCAGAATGCGCTCGTCGATGCGTTCCAGGCCCACGATGAGTTTGCGGCAGCCGCGGGCGAATTGAATAAGCGACTCGCCTTCCAGCTTCAGGCCATCGTCGTTGAACCGTACATTGGAATAGCGCGCCTGCAGCTCGGCCCGCAGCACCGGATGCCGGGAAAAGGAGCGTGAGGCCACGGCAATGGGCGTATCGTCTTTCATCTACAGCACCGCCTGTTCCATGCTTGATTTTTCGGTCTTCACCCTTCGGTTCCGGAAACGCTCGTCGGCTTCGTAAATGCCGATGACCAGTTTCATGGTTTCGTATGCATCCCGGGAGGTGCCGTTTTTCAGCGGCCTGCCGGTGCGGATGCTCTCCACAAATTCGGCCAGCTCCAGCTCCCAGGACGGATCGGTGTTGCAGAACGTGCGTTCCTCCACCGGGTTGCCGATGGCAAATCCGGTGCCCCGCCGCGCCTGAATGATCCACTCGTCGCGGTAGCTGCGCGTGGAAGACGGCATGCCATCCACGATCACATAGCCGTCTTCCATGAAAATTTCCAGCGTGAACCGGTGCTTCCACTGTGTGAAGGAGCTATGCAGCATGGCGATGCAGCGTTCGTTGCGCAGCAGGGCGAAGGCATTGTCTTCCACCGGGATATCCCAAAACGCCGTGGTGCACATGCTTTTGATTTCAGTGAATTCGCCGCCGAAATAGCGGAACAAGTCAAGCATGTGGATACCCTGATCGAGCAGGATACCGCCGCCGGCCATCTCGGGGTCGTTACGCCATTCGTTGGGATTGCCGGAGCCCTGCGCCTTGCCGTAAATGCCGCGCATCCACATGATGCGGCCGTATTTGCCGCTATCGACAATTTTTTTCGCTTCCATGATGCCGTAATGGTAGCGGTGATTGAAGCCGACCTTCAGCACCAGGCCGGGATTACGGCGTTCGGCTTCCAGAATGCGCTCGACGTCCTGCAGGTTGCGGCCGGGAGGTTTTTCGCAAAAGACGTGCTTGCCGGCGTCCAGCGCCGCAACCACGATATCGGGAATGAAACGATTGGGAGTGCACACAAACACCGCATCCACATCCGAGTCGATGACCGCCTGCCAGTCTGGCAGAAGCGTCATATCTTCAAAACCTTTGGCCGGTGGATTGGGATCGGTGCCGTATGACAGCACGGTATGATCATTTTGCCGGACCGTTTGGGCACGAATGCCGCCCATTTTGCCCAGCCCGATAATACC
>WFVT01000030.1 GCA_015491485.1 Candidatus Zhuqueibacterota bacterium | reverse complement strand
ACCGTGTGATCAAGTTCAGCATCGAACAGTCCGACGGCGTCACCGCAGTCTCGCATTATTTAAAAAAGCGCACCATGGAGGAGTTCGGGATCGGCTGCGAAATCCGCGTGATTCACAATTTTATCGACATTCACCGCGGCGATATGAGTTCCACCATCTGTCAGAAATCGCAATATGCCCCGAATGACGAATTTATCCTGATGCACGCCAGCAATTTCCGGCCGGTGAAGCGGGTGACCGATGTGGTGCGGATTTTTAGCCGGGTCCGCCAGGCGGTGCCCGCCAAATTGCTGCTGGTGGGAGAAGGCCCGGACCGGTTGTTGGTGCAGCAGGTGGTCAAAGAAATGGGGCTGCGCGACCATGTGCATTTTCTCGGCCAGGTCGATCTTATTGATGATTTGTTGAAATGTGCGGACCTGTTTTTATTGCCCAGCGAACAGGAAAGTTTCGGGCTGGCGGCGCTGGAGGCGATGAACTGCGGCGTGCCGGTAATCGGTACCCGGATCGGAGGCATCCCGGAGGTGGTGGAGCACGGCAAAACCGGATATCTGTTTCCAGTGGGGGAAATCGGTCGTATGGCCGAAGCCGCCATCGAGCTTTTGCGCCATCCGGATCAACTGGCCGCGTTCCGCCGCAACGCCCGTCAGCGGGCCGTGCAGCACTTCAGCATCGACGTCATCATGCCCCAGTGGATGGCTTTTTATGAGGAGGTGCTGGGGGCGTGAACGATGGTAGGAGAATGCAGGGAACAGCGCCGTGCCCTGAAATGATCCGCATACCCTCTGGCCACAATTTCCGGGCCGCTCAGGCCCAACCGTTTGCCACTGCGCCGGCGGCACCGGTCGTCCTTGCGGAAGGGGTAACCGTTTCGGCTGCGAGAGCCAAACGAGCCGTTCGCCGGGATCGCTCAGGGCTGTCTGAAGAAAACAGTCCATTTTGCCAGCCACCGCCGTACGCGCCTGGACTCAAAGCCGACCACGATCAATATAACCAGCGCCTGAATGATTTCCGCCAGGACCGGACTTATCCCCATGGTGCGCTGTAAGGCGCGTGTGGCGGATTCCAGGCCGCCGAACAGCAACGCGGCCGGGATCATGGCCAGGGGGTGCAGCCGTCCCAAAAGCGCAACCGCAATGGCGGTAAAACCGTAGCCCGGTGAAATGTTCTCGTACAACCGGTACGTCACCCCGGCAATCTCCACATATCCCCCCAGACCGGCAAGACCGCCGCTCAGGAGCATGGCTGTTACGGCGGTCCGGCGAACCGACATGCCGGCATAGCGCGCCGCTTCCGGATTCTGCCCGATGGCGCGGATGCGAAACCCCGGCGGCGTGCGAAACAGGAGCAACCATACCCCGACACAGAGGAAAAGTCCCAGAAAAAAACCGCTATGCAATCGGGTGCCGGGAATCCACCGTGCCAGCCGCACCATCTCGGGCAACCGGTCGGACTGCGGATACGTGCCGGCGGCCTCCTGCAATGGACCGTGCACCATGAAGCTCACCAGTTGCAGGGCGATCAAGTTGAGCATGATCGTTGAAATGACTTCGGAGACGTGACGCCATTCACGCAGCGCCGAAGCGATACCCGACCACACGCTGCCGGCCAGGAAGGCCGCCAGACTCATGCTCACGAACGCCGCCCCCGGAGACGTCCACTGGATATGGACGCCAAGGTACGTCGCCGCCAGCGCACCGATCATGAATTGGCCGTCAGCGCCAATATTCCAAATACCAGCCCGGAAAGCGACGGTAACCGCCAGTCCCGTAAACAGCAGCGGTACGGCTTTCAGCAGCGACTCGGTCACGGCATGGCGGTCGCCAAAACCGGCTTGCAGCATGATGCGCGCCGCCTCAAAAGGGGAGTGCCCGGCCATCGCAATGACCAGCAATCCCACGATGCTGGCCACGGCCAGGGCCGCCACCGAGGGGGCAAGATTGGCGAAAACCGAACGCAATTTCAAACCAGCGGAATGCGACATGGCCTCGATACTAACCGTTTCTCCCGTTTTGAGTGTGATCCGCCGGAGTACCGCAGATTCCCATCATCCACCGGCCCACGACCTCGATGGGCGTCTCCGGTGAAGCCCATCCCATGATCCGGCCGTTGTACAGCACAAAAAAGCGATCGCAGAGAGCATAAATTTCATCCAGATCCGTGGATACCAGGAGTACGGCACGGTTCTTTTGTTTGAGCATGCGCAACCGGTCGTGCACCGCCGCCGCAGCCGCCACATCTAAGCCCCAGGTGGGATTCACCGCCACTAATATCAGCGGCTCACCGTGTACTGCGCGGGCGATCAGCAATTTTTGCTGATTGCCGCCGGAAAGCTCCTGCACCGGCTGATCCGGTCCCCGGCATACGATGTGGTATTCTGCGATGAGCTTTTGCGCGAAACGCGCAATCCGGCGCGGCGCAAAGAACGGCCCGGTTCGTAGCTCAGATGAATCAGCATGGCTGAGCAGCAGGTTCTCTGCCACCGAAAATGCGGCAATCAGCCCCTGCCGCAGCCGGTCAGCCGGAATGCAACCGATTTGAGCCGGCCCAACCGGACAGTGAATGCGACCGTGCTCCGGCTGCCGGAGACCGAGAACGGCTTCCACCAGTTCCTGCTGCCCGCTGCCATCGACTCCGGCGACACCGAGAATTTCTCCGCTGTGCAGTTCGAAGGAGATGTCATTCAGGGCCATGCCGCCGGTTTCTCTCCGCATGGACACGCTTTCGGCAACCAAAATGGTGTGCGATGAGTCCGACGCCGGATTCGGTCTGACTCGAATGTGCTTTTCCATTTGGCCCTCCGGCCGGGCGTCGCCCAGCATCATCGCTGTCAGCGTGGCGGTATCGGCTTCGGAGACCGGCAGCGTTCCCACCACCCGGCCGTCCCGCAGCACGCTGATTCGATCGCTGATATCCAGCACCTCGGGCAATTTGTGACTGATAAAGACGATGCCGATTCCGGCCTGCCGGAGTGTGTCGAGTTCCGCGAGCAGGCTTTGGACTTCCGCGGGCGAAAGCACCGAAGTCGGCTCATCTAAAATCAAAAAGCGCGCCTGGCGAAACAGGGCTTTCAAAATTTCCACACGCTGTTTTTCGCCAACCGACAGATCCGCCACCCGGGTTCCGGCATCGATCGACATGCCGCGCTCGTCGATGAAATGCTGGATACGAGCCTGCCACCGTGCGGGATGAAATATACGTTGCCGCAACGCCCCGATAGCAAAATTTTCCGCCACCGTGAGTGAATCCACCAGAGAGAAATGTTGCTGTACAAACCCCAGTCCCAATTGGATGGCCCGCGCCGGCGACTCGATGACCACGGGATTGCCGTCGATGTGGATCGTCCCGGCGTCCGGCTGGTAAAGCCCATAAAGAATTTTCATGAGTGTGCTTTTGCCGGCGCCGTTCTGTCCCAGCAGCGCATGCACTTCGCCGGTCCGCAGGGTTAAATCGACCCCGCGCAGGGCCTGAATGCTCCCGAAGGATTTATGGATGTGGTGGAGATGGATGTTGTGAACAGGCGGGTTCACGGCTGGCGGATTCATTGTTTGCTCGGCACGATGATGTCCCCGGCAAGAATGCTCTGCCTGGCTTTATCGATGCGGGCCAAAACGTCCTCCGGGATACGGTGCCGCAGTTCGGGGTTGATGACAAATTCGACCACGCCTTCCTTCATGCCCAGCCGGTACACTTTGGGCTCAAAGCGGCCGGATTGCACAATACGCGCCATTTCCACAAACGCCTGCGGGATGTGGCTTACACAACTCGCGATCACATGCTGCGGATCGAGATGGTTTTGATTTTTGTTGGTGCCGAAAACAAAAACATCACGTTCGGCGGCGGCCTGAAAGACTCCGGCTGCGGCGGCATCGGCGTTGTGGATCAGAAAATCGCAGCCGCGGTCGATCAGCGCCATCGCCGCCTGTCGTGCGGCTGCCACGTCTTCCCAATTGCCAATGTAGCTGACCAGCACCTGGACGTCCGGATTGGCGGCTTTGGCGCCGGCCTCAAAGGCCGCAAAGGTGCTCGCTACCGGCGGAATCTCCATCCCGCCGACGGCTCCCAATTTCCCGGTACGGCTCATCATGGCTGCCAGCATTCCGGCAAGATAGGTTGCTTCCTCCAGCTCGAACACCATGGGCGACACATTCGGCCGCACGGTGTTGCCCGAAGTGGTGATGAATACGGTGTTGGGGAATTCCGGCGCTACCGCAGCGGCCGCATCCTGAAATTCAAACCCGTGTCCGAAAACCAGATCAAAGCCCCGGTGCGCATAATCGCGAAACGCTTCCTCAAACTCAGAGGGCGTTTTGGTTTCGATCTGGCTGACCCGGGCACCGAGTTCTTCTTTGATTTTCATCAGCCCTTCATAGGCGGCGGCATTCCAGCCGGCATCACTGATCGGCCCCGGACTGAGCAGCGCCACTTTGAATGAATCCTTCCCGTCCGATTGTTGGGAACTGCAATGCCATTGCAGGGCGATCAGCGCCATACTACCGGAAATCAACCCTATTTTGAAAAGTCGCCTGAGTCCATGTATCGTTCGTTTCAACTTCGAACCTCTTGGTTTAGGGAATGGTGTTTCAGGGAAGTGCGATTTCTGGATTTGGGTTACACGGGCAGATATTCGAGTACGCGTTCCAATTTCTCAATCCGCCGGATGCCTTCGACGCGGGCATGCAATTTTTCCGGATCGAACAGCAGCGGGAACATGCCAACCTGTTCGGGGCCCCAGTAGTCGTTGTGAAAATCATCGCCCACATACAGCACTTCATCGGCGCGCATATTCAGCCGGTTCAGCATGGCCAGAAAAATTTTGGGATGCGGCTTGCTGTAGCCGAATGAGGCGGAGCTGATTTCACAGGCGAAAAAACCGGTGAGTCCGAGATTGGCGATGACCGACGGCAATTGCGCCGGATCTTCATCATGGGAAATGACGGCCATGGGAATATTGGCCGCCCGCAGTTTTCGCAGCAACCGGGCATGCGACCGGGGGATGGTCCACTGCCGGTCTTTGAAATACACTTCATGGAAAAAGACATTGAACACCCACGGCCAGTCGGGAATATCAGGCCGGATGCCGAGCGCTTCGGCCATAAGTTCCGCCTGCCGGGCATAGAGTTTTTGCCGGAAGACATCGGGCTCTTTCAAATCCTTTTGAGTCGGCCGGATGCGTACCAGCTCTTTCCAGGCCGCTTGTCCCGCCGCCAGAATCTCTTTGGGCGTTGCCTTGGGTGCAAACCGCTGCCAGACCTTTTGCAGCGTGGTTACCACTGTAGGCTGTCCGATCTCGATGGTGTTGCCCCAGTCAAAACAGATGGCTTTAAATGTTCTTTTCTCTTCCATGGATTATAAAAGACCAGACCCTGGCCACTTTACCTGCGTTAGATAACATTCACACAATGCCCGGCAGCGCATGAAAGCATGGCTATGGCATTGCATTTTGGGTGAATTGTCGTTAGAAAGAGCGCGTACGTTTCACGGTTTGGGAATGGCATTTCTTATGATCCTGTAATATAAAAATTCTGCCAAAATCCCCAATGAATTTTTGACAAACCGGTTTTCTTTAATGATGCCCCGGAACGGTTTCAAACGAGTCCCCTGATGCCGGCACACACTCGAGAAAGGATTTTTTGAGGCCGGAGGTCGATCCTGAGATGAACGGAGACGCCGCTGTCAGCGTTTTTGATACACTCGAAAGGCCAGACTTGCCAGCTTGCGGCCGTTTTCATGCAAAATTTCCACGCGGTAAATCCCCGGCGGCCAGCGCCGACGGGTGTAATTGTACCATCCCTGCGCAGACGCCCGGGGCAGCAGCCGGGTTCGGAACCGGCGCGTTTCCACCAGCGTCTCGCCGCGGTAGATGCGCACAATGCGGTTGAACTCCACCGTGCGATCCGTAGAGTTTTTGAAGAAAAGGACGCACAGCAGGTACATCGGGGAACGGCCGATTTGAAAATTGTTTTGAGGAGCAGCCCGACGGAGCCAGTTCCAATCGACGCGAAGTTGCGACTCGTATTCCACCGCCAGCTTTGCATTCAGCAGTTCAATGCCGTTGCCGGCTTGCGGAGAGATTTCATACGTGGCATCGAAAATGCGACCGCGCTCGTATTTGAAACGGCGAAATTTATCCGGTTCTAATTGAAAGTGGGCCGTGGCATCGCCGATTTGAATCTCAACCGGTCCCGCCGGGAACGACTCCACCGCAACTGGTGTTCGCTCGTTCAGCAGTTGCCCGTTGATCTTCACCGGCAGGTCGGGCGGATTGCTTACCACCACAAACGCGGCTGTTGCCTGCTCCAAAACGATTTTTCGTGATTCGCCCAGATACCGGGACGTGGGCGCCGCCGTTTTGAAATCGACCTGATAAAAAAACAAACGGTCCGGTTGGATGGAAATTTCCTGCAATACCGGCCGGTAACCCGGCCGCACAAAACGAAGCAAATGGGCTCCCGGGGTGAGTTGCGCGGTGACCACCTGATCGCCGTCAGGGTCGGTAAGCAGGTTTTCATCAACATACACCTGCACATCCGGCGCCCCCAGATCAACTTTCAAATAACCATACTGCGCACGGCCTGTTTCCACCAGGGTCATCATGAGCACCAAGAGGCCCATCACGGCCCGCGCCATCATAAATCAATCCTCCCTCCCTATCAAAGCATGGCGTTTCCATGCCCCGGCCTGTTCTCCGTGAGTACGGGCAAATCCCGCCCGGTCAGGCCTTTTCGATTCCTCCGTTTCGCTATCCTCGCACACCGGTCTTCATCGTTCCCTGATGATAAAAAATAGGCAGACAGGCCATTTTTTCAAAGAAGAAAATCGCAAAAACGGCGGCCTCGGCGAAAGTACAATCTAACGCGGAGCGTCCCAACCGAGCGCACCGGCTCCGGCTGGAGACCCCGGTCGCATGGGAAAACATTGGAATTTTCCGGTCTGTCGGCAAATATGAAATTCGGAGCAGATTCCGAACCTTGCGGCAGGTTCAAAGCCTTTGCAAAGTACAGACACCGGGGTTGATAGGACCGAGCTCCCCTTCATCATGCGGATATTTTTATGCGTTTCGTTGGTGAAAAAGATGGTTCCTCGCCCGGCGGCAAATGATTCCTGTTCGGTTCGGGACTATGCCTTGTGCGGCGGGATCATTTTCCGCATTTTTTCTATTTGTTTTTTATTGATTTTTGGACATGATTTTTTCATATTCTTTACAATCGATTTCCCCCTTACTTCGCCAGGGGAATTAAATGGCCGGATCAACGCCGACCCGGCCGGACGCAGGTGAACTCAACCCGCCCTCTCCGGGGAATTCAACCGTATGCGAACCCATTTGACAGGACAGTGCACGCCCATGATGCGTAAAGGAGTGGTTCTCGCAATCGTACTTTCGGCGGTTATGGCTTTCGCCCGCCTGAATTTTGCGCAAATCCGCGAATCTTCCTGGTCCGATGGTAATCCAACGTTTCAATTGACTTACGATTTGAGCGGCGTCAAACTGAACGGCGTGGCCGGTCTGATCGCCAGCACCGCGCAATTCAGCGAGCCGGATACGTTTTCGCTCTCATTGAGCGGCATTGATAAAATTTACACGCGTTTCGATCCGGCTTCCATCATTCCGGAAGATTTCAACCGGCTTCCGGATATCGATCTGTATTTGGTGACCGACGCCTTCAACCGCCGCGTGTTTGTCATCCGTCCCTCCGACGGCGTGGAAGTAGGGCAATTTCAGGGTAACCCCGGAAGTCCGGAAGCGCTTGAGCGGCCGGTCGCTGCCAGGGCGTTTCTTCAGAATGGCGTCCGCAAAGTCCTGGTAACCGATCAGGGCAGCCACCGGGTGCTGATTTTTGATTACGACACCCGATTGCTGGAGTGGAGTTATGGCACCGGCAACCCCGGCTCGGCGCCTGGAGAACTCATCTCACCCATGGATGCGGTTCCCGTTCCCGATTCCGCGCAGGTGCTCATTTGCGATACCGGCAACAACCGCGTGCTGCTAATCGATCGCGTGTCCGGGCAGATTTTGTGGAGCTGGGGCGAGGGCATTCTGCGCGACCCTGTGGATGTGGAATGGACCGGAGATGCGGTTCTGATCACCGATCGCGGAAATCACCGGGTGATTCTGGTGCGGCCGTACAGCGGCATGATTTTATGGCAATTCGGCATCGGCAGCAACGCGTTAACGGACTCCACCTTGGACGTACCGGTGGATGCCCAGTGGCTGCCGGACAGCACCGTGCTCATCGCCGATGCCGGCAATGAACGGCTTCTGCAGGTGGATATGCAGGGGCGCATTGTATGGCGTTTCCTCGGACGTCTTAAAACGTTAAAATCAGTGCATCGCCTCCCCGATGGCCGAACTCTGGTCGTCAGCGATAATTTGTTGAAACGGCTGGGCTATGCCCCGGAAACGTTTATTTCCAACGTGCATGATCTGGGCCAGCCGGTGAATTATGATTCCCTCCGCTGGCGCATGAAGCAGCCGCCGGGCACCGGGGCGCGGTTTCAAATCCGCTCCGCCAATGCACTGGGCGATCTGGCGGCGGCGCCCTGGCTTGGTCCCACCGGCGAGAACAGTTACTATACTTCGCCGGCGCAGCCGATCAACAGCGCCCATGACGGTCACCGATTTTTTCAGTACCGCGTGGAACTGACCACTCAGGATCCGCTCACCACCCCGATTCTCGAGCAGGTGACGCTGCACTATCACTTTTACAATACCGACCGCGTGGGCACGCTCACTTCACCGGTGATCCGTGACAGCGCCGGCGCCGTGATCACCCAATGGAATCAGTTGAGTTTCACTACCGTGTTGCCTGCCGATCCGGCGCTGCGCGACGACATCCAGCTTGAAATCCGGATCCTCAATGCAGACGACCATTCGCTTTTACAGAGTTTTTCCGCCAGCTCCACCGTCAGCGATAATCAAATCGTGCTGTCGGCGATTCCTCAATTGCGTGCGGTTCAGGCCATCCGGTTGCAGGCCGTGTTTCTCACCAGCAATGCTGCGATTTCTCCATTGTTGGAAGATTGGAGTATTGCCTGGCAAAGCACCCGTGCGCAGGCGGCCGACATTCGCTTCACCAATGAACAGGGAAATCCGGTGCGATACGTCCGTACTTTTCGTGCGCCCGATTTGCCCGGCGAACCGCCGAGGGTGATTTTTTTGACATTAAACGATGCCAATCTGGCCCCGGTACAAAGCGGCGTGGATGTGGAGTTGACCTCAAAAGTATCCCGGGATCGCGAACGGGTCACGCTGGAACTGCGGCCGACCGGTGAGTTTGTGTTGTCTCCGGGCATGCCGGCGGTGATTCAAGATTTCGTTGGAGAAAACAACGGCCTCATGGAACTGGCGGACCGGGATACCCTGGTCGTGCGTTACAGCGATCCCACCTCGCCGGATGACGTGGCTCTGGATTCGGTGGTGGTGATCGCCTATACCACGGCCCGGCTGGTGGTGGAAAATGCGCGCGGCGACTCCATCCGCAGCGCCGCCGTGGGCGATACCATCTTTTTCCGACTTATCGGCGAAAAAGACCATGACCTGTCGCCGGCACAGGATTCGCTGTTCGTCACCGTTTTCGACAATGTCACGAACGATATTGAATCCGTGATGCTGCTGGAAACCCTGACTCCCGGCGGCTCCGATTATCGCACCGGTGATTTTATTTCGCCACAGGGGATTTTGCTGCGCCGGCAGCCCACC
Source organism: Candidatus Zhuqueibacterota bacterium (assembly GCA_015491485.1). Lineage (GTDB taxonomy): Bacteria > Zhuqueibacterota > Zhuqueibacteria > Zhuqueibacterales > Geothermadaptataceae > Hydrothermovivens. Next base: position 4,029 of record WFVT01000030.1, on the reverse strand, counting down.
GGAGTGGATGGCGACGGCATTTTGCAGACCCTTCCGGGACATCAAATCGGGGCACGCTACCAGGATAACGAAGACTTGCTGGTCACCTTGCAGGTGCTGCCCGATTCTGTGACCCAGACGCCGGTCACCGGCCCGGGCGCGTTCCAATTCCTGTTCGGCCCCAATCCGTTTTCGGTCAGCAGCGGCAGCGATTTCCGTTTGCGGGTGTGTGCTTTTACCGGCGATCTTGAGCTGGAAAAGGTGGAGATCTACAATCTGGCCGGCGACCGGGTGCGAACATTGACTGCCAATGAATTACGGCTGGATGCCGGACCTTCGGTGGCCGTGGGCACTTGCTCGGTATCGAACCGGTGGTGGGACCTGCGCACACAAAATGGGATGCTGGCCGCCAGTGGTACCTACTGGGCAAAGTTTATCGGCACCTTCCGCGACGCCAGCGGTCGCCGCAGCCGCATCAGTACGCTGCAAAAATTCGTGCTGGTGCAATAGCGGCTCATCTACAGCGAAGCCCGGTTCATGCAAGCCGCGGATGATATCGGAATGCATGTCCTTTGCCAGAAGCACCGGGATCATTGAGCGCCGTTTTTTTGCAGGCTCGGCGGCCCCGGCGTCTCTACGAAAGATGATTTTTCGATTGGATATGCCTCTTTGTGTTCTCGATGCCTTTGTGGTAAAATCCAGTTGAACACCAAACAGGACTCACGGGTGACTTCATGAAGCGTTTGAAAGCAAGGATCGCGACGGGAATCTGGAGCCTGCTGATCATCGGGCTGTGGGGCGGCGAACCGCTGTGGGCGCAGGGCATTGGCAGCCTTGGAGCCCCGGTTCTGCGCATCAGCCCCAATGCGCGGCAGGTCGGCATGGGTGAGGCGTTCACCGCCATGGCCAACGATTACAATCTACTGCGCTATAATGTCGGCGGGCTGGGCATTCTGCGCCATGTGATGCTCACCACCAATTTCCACCGCTGGATCGATGACACTCAGCAAGGCGATATTGAGCTGTTTCTGCCCATGCGTTTCGGGGTGGCCGGCTTTGCGTTGACTTATTTCAACGAAGGCAAAGTGACCGGCTATAATGAAAATTTTCAGCCCACCGGAATCACCGCCGAGAGCAATGACTTGCTGCTTTCTTTCGGCTATGGCGCCTTTATCAAACTGCTGGGCAATACCTTTGCTTTTGGTGCCGGCGGCAAGTTTATCCGGCAGGACCTGGCCGGATTCTCGGCCACGGGCATCGGGTTGGATGTGGGGGCTGTATATGCCATGAAGCACATTTCCATCGGCGCCACGCTGCAAAATTTAACGGTCAGCAAAATGAGATTCAACAGCCGGTCGGAGCTGTTGCCTGAAACCGTCCGCGCCGGCGTTGCCCTGAGGTTGCCCGTGGGGGAGCACATCAAATGGAACATCGCCACGGATGTCGCCAAAGTCCGCTATGAAAACAACCTGCGGATTTATTCCGGCACGGAGATCCGCATTTCCGACCTTATTGCCCTGCGCGGCGGTTATAAGTTTCACAACACCGAGCTGTCCCGGTGGGCGTTCGGTTTCGGCTTGATTGTGCCCATGCAGTGGCTGGCCGGCTCCCGAACCGAAATCGACTATGCTTTCACGCCCCTCGAGGCATTCGATACCTTTTCGCACCGGTTTTCGTTCACGTTTGTGTTCGGCGCCGCCCGCCGGGTCGAACCGGTCGTGCCGGTGGATACCGAGCAAATTACGCAACTACAGAAAGAACTGTCTGAAGAGCTTCTGGCGGCGCGAGAGGCGCGCCGGCGCATGGAAGAAGCCGAAGCCCGTGCCCGGGCGCTGCAGGAAGAAATGGCGCGGCGCCTGGAACACATTCAGCAGATCGCTCTCACCTCCGCCGGCAAAATCGAAGTCATCCCGGATCGTGAGGATAGCAACCGCATTCTGGTTTCCCTGCGCATCAATTTCGATTTCGACAGCGCCGTGACCCGGCCGGAGGAATACGACACCATGCGAAAAATCGGCGAAATTCTCAATACGTATCCGGAATCCAAGGTCTGGATCGCCGGGCATACTGACAGTGTGGGAACCGAGGAGTACAATATTTTGCTGTCGCAGCGTCGCATGGAAAGCGTGATGAACTGGCTGATCACCAAAGAGGGCGTGGATCCGGACCGGTTTTTCATGCCGGTGGCCTATGGCGAAAGCCGGCCCATCGAGAGCAACGCCACCGAAGCCGGCCGGGCGCGCAACCGCCGCGTTGATTTCACCATCTTCACCGGCGACGCCGAACCGGAAGTGCCGTTAGGCTCGGCGGTGCGATCCGTGGAGGCGCTCAGCGACACCTCGTTTGCTATCATCTGCAACGGCATCGTTAATTTTGAGCTGGAAGAGTTCGATAATCCGCCGCGCCTGGCAGTGGATTTTCCGGGTATTTTCGATTTGAGCAGTAAGAAGGTGTTTGAATTCAACCGTGGTATCGTCAAGCGGGCGCGTATTGGTTATCACCGCCGCGAGAAATTCACCCGGGTTGTCTTCGACCTCACCCGGCCCGGGCGTTACGCCGCCAAGGCTGTGGACAATTCCGTGGTGATTTATATCCGCCCGTAATCTTCCTGAAGCAGGGGGAATTGCATCGGGGCTGTCTCCCGACCAAACATGCCGAATCCGGGCTCGACCGGAACCGTTTTGACAGCCCCGTTGACAAAATGTAGGGCTATTGGGCGCGTGAGGTTGCGGTGTAAGTCCAGCCAAAGCTGCATTTCAATAAACAAACCTTTCTTGATCATCCAGCCGAAGATTTTTTAACCAGCCCGAGGCCTCCGGCCGAGGGTGCGGCGCTCGGCAGGGACGCCTCGCGTTAGACTATAGGCAAATAGGGCTTCACGCTCTGAAAATCAACCGGTACTTCACCAAACGGACACAAAAAGGCAACCATCGTCAATTGCCCTGCTTTTGGGGCTCAAATTTTCTCAACATTTTGATGCCGTTTCGGCCGGAGCCCTCCGCATTCGATCCGTGTGCATCCGCGGCTGATAAAAAAACGCCGCCACATCCTGCAGTGATGGCTTGATGATGAGCCGTTTCATATAAAAAATCTCTGCGTTCTCGGCGCCTCTGCGAGAGAATGAAAACATGAGATTGCGTCGTCGCTTCGCTCCTCGCAATGACGGAGTCGGTTCGGTAGCCGTTCCTAAATCTAAAAAAAAGCCAAACCTTGCGGACAAACCGATTTCCCCAAAACCGCACGATCCAGCCGCTTTGCTCAAAAACTCTGCGTCCTCGGCGAACTCGGCGGTTTGCCCCTGAATTTAGAGCCCTCATCAACCTTCATCGTTTTTCATCTGCAAGGATTCATGCCAGGTTCCCAAATCAGAGCTTTTCGGCCGCAGACACAGGCTGGAAGCTTGTGCTACCATGCATCCGCCCTTGATCCACTTTTATCTGTGGCTGATTTCAAACATCATCGCATCCGTGATTTGGAAATGGCGGTGATTCCGGTACATCATTCTCCAATCCAATATAACTCTCCGCGAACCCTGCGCCTCTGCGAGAGAAAAAATGCGAACGCCGCTATGCCGGTTTATCAGATGGTTTCCCTTTCGCTCCAGTGACGTGTGAGGGATGGTTTGGCTCGTAGCGTCTTGGCGCCTTTGCGAGAGCATTCCATCAAAATCGCCTTGCATTCAATTACATCGTAGGGTTCTTCATAATCACCCGGTGCATTCGTGGCTGAGCAAAAAGCAACCGCAACTGACATAGGTATGAAAACATGAAACATTCAGATGCTTTGATTTCTATTCATTGACATTCAAGCAGAGTTTTTTTATACTCTTCATTTCATGAGTCCAATGCCTGAATTCCTTTAATTGGGAGTATCCCACGGTGGAAATAGAACTGATTGTGTTTGATCTCGATGGCACCCTGGTGGACACACGGCAGGATTTGACCGATGCCGTAAACCACGCATTAAAGCGGCTCGGCAAGCCGCCGCTGGATGTGGATACTGTTACCCGCAATGTGGGTGACGGCGTGCGTATGCTGCTATTACGCACTT
>WFVT01000029.1 GCA_015491485.1 Candidatus Zhuqueibacterota bacterium | reverse complement strand
TTCCTGTATCATCAGCCTGCGTACCAAAGACGAGGTGACGGCCGACGCTTCGGCGCGGCTGTTTGCGCAGGCGGATACGCCCGAAAAAATGCGCCGGTTGCCAGCCGAAACCATCGAAAAGCTGATTTATCCGGCGGGATTCTACCGCAACAAGGCGAAAAATATTTTGCAGGTATGCGACCTTCTGGTCGAACAGCACGGAGGGAAGGTGCCGGACCGGCTGGAAGAGCTGCTGGCGCTGCCGGGCGTCGGGCGGAAGACGGCCAATCTGGTGCTCAGCGTCGGCTTTCGGATTCCGGCCATCTGCGTGGATACACACGTGCACCGCATTGCCAATCGCATGGGCTGGGTGCAAACTAAAACCCCGGAACAGACCGAAATGGCGCTGATGGATGTGCTGCCGAAAAAACACTGGATCGAGATCAACGACCTGTTGGTCTCGTTCGGGCAGAACATTTGCAAGCCCATCAGCCCGTTCTGTTCGCGCTGTCCGGTGGCGGACCACTGCCGGCGCGTCGGCGTGGAGCGCTCACGATGAGCCATTCCGGCCCGAAGGTTTTTACTTTGATTCACACCGTCGATTGTGTAATTTATTTCCAGCCGGGAACAAAGAGGCCGATTCGGCCCGCTAAATTACGGCAACCATTGAAAAAGCGTTCCGAATCGATGACCGCCCGGTACCGGAATGGGAAATCGTGCTGAGGATTCCGGCAGGGTGCAGAGCCCGGACTCAATGTCGGTTTAATACGCCAGTTCACCGAAACGCCATTACCACACATGACGCTTGCTGAAATCCGCGACAATTTCGAACGCAACCGTATCGCTTATTTTTACATCCTGCCCGCATTTCTCATCATGGGCTTCGTGGTGCTGTATCCGTTTTTCTACAACATTGTCATCTCGCTGTCGAACATGAACCTGACGCATTTCCGCGATTGGAAATTCGTGGGCTTGCGGCAGTATATGGCGGTGCTCAGCGAGCCGAAATTTTATGAGGTCTTTCTCAAAACCGTGCTGTGGACGGTCATCAACGTGTTTTTTCACGTCACCATTGGTGTGGCGCTGGCGCTGCTGCTGAACCGCCCTCTGCGCGGCCGCGCCATTTTCCGCACCCTGCTGATCCTGCCCTGGGCCGTGCCGCAGTACATCACCGCGCTGACCTGGCGCGGCATGTTCAACTACCGGTATGGCGCCATCAATCTGTGGCTGGCCAAATTCAAGCCGGTGCTCGATCCGATCATCGATGGCCTGAACCGGTTTTTACAGCCGGTGCTGGGACTCACCCTGGCCCATCCGCCGTACGAGTGGCTGTCCACCCCCACCGGTGCCTTTGCCGCCGCACTGATCACCAACATCTGGCTGGGATTCCCGTTCATGATGGTGGTGGCGCTGGGCGGCCTGCAATCCATCCCCAAAGAACTCTACGAGGCCGCGCGCGTGGATGGTGCCAGCCGGTGGATGCAACTGCGCAAAATCACCCTGCCGTTGCTCAAACCGGTGATGATTCCGGCCATTTCACTGGGCGTGATCTGGACCTTCAACAATTTCAACGTCATCTGGCTGGTCTCCGACGGCGGCAAGCCGGCCGATAAGACGCATATTCTGGTGTCGTATGTGTACCGCGAGGTGTTTAATTATTACCGTTATGGTTATGCCGCGGCGCTGTCGATGATCATTTTTCTCATTCTGCTGGTGTTTGGCATCAATTTCATCAAACGAACCCGGGCGACGGAGGCGGTGTACTGATGTCGAAATCCAACGGACAACGCGATCCTCTTTACATGACCGTTCTGATTTACGCGGTCCTCATCATCGTGACGGTGGTCACCGTGTATCCCATCATCCGGGTTATCGGCATCTCCCTGCGTCCCGGCGATATGCTGCACACGACCTCGCTTCGGCTGATTCCGGAAAACGCCACCCTCGACAGCTACCGGCAACTGTTCACCGAACAGCCGTTTTTGCGCTGGCTGATGAACAGCACGCTCGTTTCTTTTACGGTCACCGTGCTCGGTGTGTCGCTGGCATCCACCGCCGGCTATGCGTTTTCTCGCTACCGTTTCATCGGCCGCGAGTTCGGCATGATCGCACTCATCACCACGCAGATGTTTCCGGTGACCATGCTGCTACTGCCCCTGTTTTTAATGCTGCTGCATCTGAAAATTTATGATACGTTTCTGGGACTGGTGATTGCCTATTCCGCCACCGCGCTGCCGTTCTGCATCTGGCAAATGAAGGGCTATTACGATACCATCCCGGTCAGCCTGGAAGAAGCCGCCCGCATCGACGGCTGCACCCAGTGGCAGACGTTTTATCTGGTGGTGCTGCCGCTGGCCGCGCCGGCGCTGGTGATCACGGCGCTGTTTTCGTTCATGGCGGCGTGGTCGGAATACCTGGTGGCGGCGGTGCTGATCAACGACAATTCGCTTTATACGTTGCCGATCGGACTCAAACAGTTTCAGAGCGCTTTCGACACACAATGGGGATTATATAGCGCCGGAGCCGTTGTGGTGAGCATTCCGGTGATGATTCTGTTCCTTTTGCTCAGCCGCTGGCTGGTTTCCGGCCTGACCCTTGGCAGTGTGAAAGGATAACGTATATGCTATTTTCCAGTTTGCGCAACCTTCCCTCTCCGTCTTTGGGACTGACATTTTACGAATGGCAGGTGAAGCCGTTCTGGCGTCAGCGGCTGTTCTGGCTGGCGATGTTTGCCGCATTGGTGGGCTTGCTCGCGTGGATTTATTTTTTCGGTGGCCGCGATCTGAAATTTTTGCAGCGTTATATCGAGATTTTATTTTACGTGGCACTGCCCGTTCTTTCGATGATTCTGCCGCGGTTGATTTTATCCTGGAAAACCCGGTATTTTGAATTCCGCGATTACGGGCTGGTTATTCACTACGGCAAACCGGATCAACAGCAGCCCGGAGCCGGTTGGGCGTATTGGAAAGATTACGACCGTGTTGAGCTGGGAGAGACCACCGTCAATCTGTTCCCGAAAAAGCCGCTGCTGCGCGCCTTGAAATTGCCCTGCCCGGATAACCGCCTGACGATTTACGCATACGCATCCGAAAAAATCGCCCAATTCCGCTACCGACCATTACCTGATGAAGATTCTCATGAATCGGAACTGGAAATTTAAATGGAAACCAAAATGGCTGCTGGTGGTCGCCGCCCTGGCAGCCGTTTTCATATTCGATGATATTTTGTATTTTTTGTTGATTGAAAAAGTATTTCGCGTGGAATTGCGCGCCCTGTTCCGGTATCTTATTTTTGCTGTAATCTTGTTGCTCAACGGCCTGCTGGCGCTGGCGGTACTCCGGGTGCTGCGCAAAAAGCCGATCACCGGCAGGGAGGCGATGATCGGAGAGCAGGGGGTTGCATTGACGGCGGTGAATCAGGATAAGGGCTGGATTCGTGTGCACGGTGAGCGCTGGCAGGCGGTGAGCGATCGGCCGATCCCACCGGGCGAAAAAGTGGTGATCGTGGACATGGACGGCCTGGTGGCGCGGGTGCAGCCACTGAGTGCGGATGGCACGGACATGGCAAAGGAAAAACAGCTTGATGATGCATGAGCCGGAACGGGACGTCTCGGCCTTAGCCGATTTGAAAAAACAGCATCGCATTTTCAGCCACGGATTGATGCGGATGGTTGCAAAAAAAGATGCCGGAATGATTTAGCCATTCCATACTCGCGAAACGGCGAAAAAATCCAACACGATGAACATATCAATACGGTTGTACAACAACAGGCGGATGCTTTGGGCAGCATGAAACGATTGATGCGACACCTCCGATTTTTTGCCGTTTTCTCAGCGCTGTGGATGCTCGCTGCGCCGGCGTGGTCGCAGCCCCAATGGGCGGAGGGCGAGTGGCGCGCCGAACGCATCGCGCCGGGCATCCGGCACATCCGCCATGTGCTCCCCGAAGGGCCGATCGTGGTGCATGTTCTGGAAATCGATCTGCGGCGAAGGGACATCGGCATTGAAACGGTGCTGGCGAAAAACCGGCTGGCCGGGCGCGAAAAGACCAGCGTGATGGCGGCGCGGCCGTGCCATCCCGGGCATGAAGTCATCGCCGCGGTCAACGGCGATTTCTTTTCATGGGAAGGTCCGCCCATCAACATGCAGGTGCGTGGCGGCGAGATCATCCGCTCGCCCCGGCACCGCGCCGTTTTTGCCATGGATCACCACGGCCGGCCGATCATCGATTATTTCCAATTAAAAGGCGAACTGCTGCTGAACACCGGCACATCCATTACCATCGACCACGTCAACGCCGCGCGCAACACCGACGAGCTGGTGCTTTACAACGCCTTCTGGAGCGATTCCACACACACCAATGCGTACGGGACGGAGGTGCTTCTGCAGCCGCTGATGCGGTTCATGCTGGGCGATACCGTGCGCATGGTCGTCCGGCAAGTGCGCAGCCACGGTCCCGGCTTTCCGCTGCGGCCGGGCCTGTATGTGCTGTCCGGACACGGCAAAAAATCCGCGCTTTTGGAGCAGCGGCTGTCCCGCGGCGACACCGTGGCGCTGGTGTTCCGGCTCGAGCCCGGCAACGTCAAAATCACCGAGGCGGTGGGCGGACTGCCCTGGCTGATTCGCGAGGGCAATTGGTTTATCAACTGGCGTGAAGAGGGCGCCAAACGGCCGTTCGCGGAAAACAAGCATCCGCGCACCGCGGTGGGATACACCGTCAAGCGGGATACGCTGTATTTGGTCACGGTGGATGGCCGGCAGCAGGGTTACAGTGTGGGCATGACCCTGTACGAACTGGCGGAGTACATGCAAAAATTGGGCTGCTATCAGGCGCTCAATCTGGATGGCGGCGGCTCAACCACCATGGTGATCCGCGGCAGGGTGGTCAACCGGCCGTCGGATGCCACCGGCGAGCGCCCTGTGGCCAATGCCATTCTGGTGGTGCGAAAAAAGCGGTGAAGCCTGCCGGCGGTTTTTGCGGGGGCCGCACCCCATGCACATCAAAATGCGAACAGTTTGGTGACTTTGAGCGTGAGCAGACGGTCGCGAAGCATGGACCGTGCCAGGCCGCTTCCCAGGGTGCGGCTTTCCTGAAAGACGAGAAAAATATCGCTCAGCGGCGCATGGATGAAATTGAAGCGTACGTTGGAAATGAACTCGTCCGTGGTTCGGTTGTACTGAAAAAAGCCGCTCAAAAACGTCCGCGTGTCGTGACCGTAACGGAAACGCAGACCGTACAGGTCGGCATCCACGGTCCGACCGGCCAGGCGCAGCCGATTGCGTTGCACGCTGCCGTTGAAATACCAGTGGGGTGAGGGCCGCCAGACAAAACTGCCGGTCACCGAGGTGCGGGCGCCGTCGTAAAACGTTCCCGTTGCCAGAGATAGATTTGCCGCCAGCCGGCGCCCGCTGTCCGACCGGTAGCTGATTTTGGCCAGCGCGAAGCGATAACTCCCCGTCGGCACTTCCACACCGGCAAAGGTCGTCGGCTGGAACAGATGCTCCAGACGGGCGGAATATTCAAAGGACAACACACTGCTGTTGAGAAACCGAACCCCAAGCCCTGATCTGACCTCCCGGCTCTCGAGGTTGCCTGCCGAATTGGTAAACACATTGACGTCGATGTAGGGATTGAGTTCAAAAACCCCGGGCAGCCGCGGCTGCGGATGCGCCCCCAATGTGGCAAACACCTGCCGCACGCCCCGCCGGCTGACAAAGCCGATACCGGGATTGAAAAAGTCACCCACCGATTTCAACAACACGGAGGTGTTCCACAGGGGGTCGCGCCAGGCGAGCTGAAGCGCCGCCGTGCTGCGATCCGCGCCCCGCGCTCCGGGTTCATCCGAGAAGGCAAAATACGAATTGACGATCAGGTTTCGGAACAGCCGCAAATTGGCATCGAGGCCGAAGGCGCGGTTGTACTGGCCGCCGGCATCCGGCCCGGTGGCCATGCGGTTGGTAAACATCACCCCGATATCCGAATTGGTGAGAATGTTTTTGCGCAGCCGCACCACGGTGAAATTTTCGGCCGGCAGGCCCAGCGCCGCTTCGGTTTGCATGGCCAGCAGCCCGATGTCGTAATCGCCCATGCGACCGGACAGTCGTGCGCCGGCGACAATGGGCACCGGCCGGCGATCCGCCGACAGCCCGATTTTGCGCGAATGGAATAGTTTAAAGTTCTGCGGCCCGGAACCCGTGCGGTAATTGCGGATGCGCACATCGGAGAAATTGAAAATGCCTTCGTTCTCGAGGAAAAAATCGCGGCGCTCGGGGAAAAACAACGAGAAGCGGGTCAGGTTGATCTGCTGCTCGTCCACTTCCACCTGCGAAAAATCGGTGAACAGGGTGAGGTCGAGGGTGAGCTGCGGGGTGAGGCCCCATTTGAGGTCGAGGCCGTAGTTCATTTCGCGCCGGGCGGCAGCCGGAGACAGAGCCGGGGTGCGTTTCATGGCGCCGCTGACGTACGGCTTGATCCACAAATTGCGCCCCTGCTTGAGACCGGAAAGGCCGGTCAGGGTGCCGGCCAGGGACATTTTATACACCCGGAACTGTCGGGGCAGCGGGGCCCAGTTGGAGTCTTCGCTGCGGCGGCGGATGCGGCGCGAGAAATTGATGCCCCAGGTTTGCTCATCGAGGGTTTCGTGGAACCGCAGCGTGGTGAAAGGAATGGCCATTTCCACGGTCCAGGCGTTGCGCAGAATCGCCGTTTTGACATGCACCACCCCTTCCCAGGCGCGGTTGATGAATGCCTGATCGTTGAACGATTGCGCATCGAACAGCGCCCCGGCCGGATTGATAGCGAACAGAAAGGCGTTTTGCCGATCGTGATACGTGTCCAGCGCGACGCCGAAAATATCCGAAGCGCGCGTTTCGAAGTCCTGCTCCAGACCGGCCGCAACCAGCCTGTCCGGCTCGGGGTCGTACAAAATTGCGCCGATATACAGGTTTTTGTCGTCATATAAAATTTTCACCACGGTGCGCTCCGACGATGGAACGCCCTGCCGGGGAATGACCTGCCAGAAGGTGCCATCGGTGGAGTCGGCCCGCTGCCAGGCCGGTTCATCCAGCAGCCCGTCGATATGGATTTTACTGGAGATGCGCGTGGCGCGCAGGGAAGGCCGCGGCAGGGACAGGGGATCTACCGCCCGGCCGTTGGTCTGGCCGGATACAGGGACATGCAACAAATGCAGCATCAGCAGCAGCGCCGCTGGCGAGAATGTCTGCATTCGCCGGCTGAAATCGGGGGGACGGCATCGCATACGAGAACCTCGGCAACCTCAAATGTTTTCCATAAGGGACGTCCGGCGGTGCGATTCGTTGCATCGGCGGCCGAGGGGCAGTGGGATTGCCGACGTCGGACACATCAGTCGAGGGACTGCACTCGGTCCAGATCTTCATCTTTTCCCATAATGACCAGAATATCGCTGTCTTTGATGATGTGATCCGGATCGGGCACGGCGATGATGTTTTCCGGCACCACTTCTTTGATCATGATCACCTGCACGTTGAAACGTTCACGCAGCCGCAGCTCACGCAGCGTTTTGCCGCAAAAACTCTGCGGCGGCGCCAGCTCCACAATGCCATAGCCCGAGCCCAGGTCGAGATAGTCCAGAATGGAGGATTGTTCCAGAATGTTGGCCAGCCGCTCGGCCATGTCCTTTTCCGGAAAGATCACCATGGAGGCGCCCACCGCATTCAGCACCTTGCCGTGATCTTCCGAAATGGCCTTGGCGATGATCTCTTCCACGCCCAGTTCGTGCAGGTGGAGCGTAGCCAGAATGCTGGAGTCGATGCGGTCGCCGAGGGAAACGATTACTGCATCCAGCTCTTTGATGCCGAGGTCTTCCAGGACCTGTTTGTCGGTGGCATCGGCAATGATGGCCTTATCGACGAATTCCTTGACCTGATCGACGCGCGGCTCGTTGATGTCGATGGCCATCACGTAAAAGCGCCGGTTTTTCAAGTATTTACAAAGATAAAAGCCGAAACTGCTCAAGCCGATCACTGCGAATTTGCGACTCTCTTTGCCGTGGTTGATCATACTCGCAATCCAACCTGTTTGATGTTTGAATTGATGATGATTTTTACGAAACGTATGTTTGCGGTATCCGACCCGTAAAGCATAGGTTGATTTTCAGGGTGCGAAGACATGCTCACCGGTCGTCTGGCGCGAGGCGTCCCCGCCAAAAGGATCATCGAACGCGGGGCGTTCCCGCCGAGCGCTCTGCCCCCGCCCGGAAGCCCCGGGCGGATTGGGAAAATCCGGCGCCTGGAAGGCCGCCGGTAAGAATGACACTCGGATCCGATTGGAACCGTCCGGCAGAGCCAAAGCCTTTGCAAAATGCAGCATCATGAAATGCGATTGCCGCGGCGCACTTCTCCGCCCGGATGGTTTTTCATACAACCGATGATTTTCAAATGGAAATTCAGCCCACCCTAAACCGGACTTAGAAAGCGTTCTACCCTGTTTTCACAAAGAGCATGAATGTAAATCCAGAACCGGCAATTTGTATTCCATGTCGGGAAAACGGCGTCTCATTTCCATCCAATGTAAACAGATCAGCCCACCAGGAATTTCTCGGTAGCATAGGTGTAGCGCTTTTTGCGCCCCCGCGCGACTGCCAGCGCAACCGTCAATGGGCCAAGTCGTCCCAGAAACATCAGCAAAATGATCCACACCTGGCCGGACTGGCTCAGATGCGGGGTGATCCCGGTGGACAGCCCCACCGTACAAAACGCGGAAACCGATTCAAAAAGAATATCCAGAAACGAGCCGCGCGTTTGCAGGTGCGACATCCCGCCGAATTCGGAATCCAACAGCAGCAGGGTAAATAAACCGATCGTGACGGTGGAAAACAGAAAAATCGAAATGGCTTTGGATAAAATCGCTTCATCCACACGCCGCCGCTGCAGATTGACTGCCGGATCATCCTTGAGCCGGGCCCAAAAAAGTGCGGCAATCACGGCTGCGGTGGTGGTTTTGATGCCCCCCGCTGTGGAGCCCGGTGATCCACCGATGAACATCAGTAACAGCAGCATGCACAAAGTCACCGGCGTCAGCGCGGCGATATCCACCGTGTTAAAACCGGCCGTGCGCGGCGTCACCGCCTGAAACAGGCTGATAATGATTTTGTCGTAAAGCGTGTGCCCTTTCAGGGTGTTTCCTGATTCGAAGAAAAAGAAGAACAGGGTGCCGAGCGCAATCAAAAGCAAAGTGGCTTTAATGACCAGCCGCGTGTGAAATGCCAGGTGCTGCGGTTCGCCGCGATATCGGGCGAGAAAGTAACGCCATAAATCGTAAAATACCACAAAACCGATGCTGCCGAAAAAGATCAAACCGACTATGGTAAGATTGAAGAACCAGTTGTTTTGAAACCCTTGCAGGCTGTCGGAATAGAGTGAGAAGCCGGCGTTGCAAAACGCCGAAATGCTGTGAAAGACGGCGTGATACACGCTTTTGAGCACCGGCCACTGCAGGTCCTGGTGATAATACACGAACAGCATGGCCGCGCCAATGCCTTCGATCAGGAACGTGGCGCCGAAAATGATGTACAGCAAATGCAGCACATTGCCGATGGGTCGCTGGCTGAACGATTCCTGAATGACCTCCCGGCTGTGCAGGCCGATGTTGCCGGCCACGATGCTGATGAAAAACGTGGAAAACGTGATGATGCCCAGTCCGCCGACTTGAATAAGAAACAGGATGACCAGTTGGCCGAAAAGGGAGTAGGTCTGCGCAATATCGACCACGGTCAGCCCCGTGACGCAGGTAGCGCTGGTTGCGGTGAACAGGGCGGTGAGAAAGGGAACCGGCTCACCTTTCGAAGCAGCGGGGAAGGTGAGCGCCGTTGCCCCCATAAAAATCACCGCCAAAAACGAGATAACCATTGAACGCGCTGGATTGCGTCCGGTATAGTCCCGCAAACGATCAAATAGCTGAGCAAGCATGCGTTTTCTTCGACTTCTTGAAGGGATTAAGTCACTGGCATGACGATTGGCGCAATGTAAACAGGTGCAGTATAACAATGTTTGGGTAAATTGTCAATGAACAAAAGAAACTATGGGACTGAGCGGCTGTCCCCCTTCACTCCAATGCCGTGTCTTTATGACTATTTATGAGCCGCGGATGAAACACGAATAGTAGCACAAGCTTCCAGCATTTAACTGCTGCGAGTAAGCGCTGATTGGTAAATTTGCTGCGAATTCTTGCGAACGAAACACGGATGCTTTCAGCTTAAAATACTTTGCCTATTTGCCGGACATTGAAACAAGTTTGATATTAAGCCCAACCGGTCATTGCGAGGAGCGGAGCGACGACGCAATCTCATGATCAGTCGCGATACGCTTTTGAAAAAATGCTCTCACAGAGGCGCAGAGCGCGCAGGGAATTGTTTGTTGGATTCAAGATACAGTGCATCTGAATTACACCTATTCACAAATCATGGGAACAAATGATTTTTTTAGTCAGCCACGGATGCACGCGGATAAAACGCGGATGTATTGTAGCACAAGCTTCCAGCTTGTATCTCCAAGGAGAAGGTACTGATTGGTAAACTTGCCACGAATTTTTGCGGATGGAAAAAGGCTGCTTATGAGCAAAATGGTTTGCCTGTTTACGCAGCTCAGATTCGGCATCGGATGTTCGTCCAGCTCTGTCATTGCGAGGAGCTCCAGCCGTCATTGCGAGGAGCGAAGCGACGACGCAATCTCATGATCAGTCTGAATGCGCTACTGATTGTATGCTCTCGCAGAGGCGCAGAGCCTTTTCCAGAATCGAACACGGATGAAACGGATGACGCGGATGGGGACGGATTTTTTAATCGTGAGCTATATGAAATAGAGCTTAAAGGCTTCCCGTTTTCGGCTTCAGAATATCCTGTTGATCAGGTTTAATCCCGTCCAAAGATGCTATTTGACTGGATAACAAGATTGGCTGGATGGGTTTGCGAGAATAGGGGAGGCGAAAAAATACGATGCGTCAAGCGTATATCACAATCACGGCAATTGGCGCGGCGATAGCGGCAACGCCCTGTCATTTGCAAAAATGATCCTCAAGAACCATTGCCAATTGGAGGATGAATGTATCACCGAAAAATCGCCGACTGGCCGGAGGAGGACCGGCCGCGGGAAAAGATGCTGAAGCTGGGCGCAGACGCGCTCACCGACGCTGAACTGCTGGCAATCATTCTGCGCGTGGGCGGTGTACGCATGACGGCCGTGGATCTGGCGCGGCAGATTTTGCAGCGGTGTGGCGGCTTTCGCGGACTGGACCGGCTGACGATGCAGGAGATGATTCGCGTGCAGGGCATCGGGCCGGCGAAGGCGGCGCAAATCAAAGCGGCGCTGGAGATCGGCAAGCGGTTTGCCGAACAGCAGCGGGATAGCGGCGAGCGCATCCGCAGCAGCGAGGACCTGTTCCGGCTGTATCACCTCAAATTTCGCGATCGGCAGCGGGAGGCGTTTTGCGTCATTTTTCTGACGTCGCGCAACCGCATCATTGATGACAAAATCTTGTTTGAGGGCACGCTGACCGAGAGCATGGTCAGTCCGCGGGAGGTGATCCGGGAAATTCTCAATACCGGCGCCGCGTCGGTGGTGTTTCTGCACAACCATCCCAGCGGCGAGGTGACGCCATCGCCGCAGGACATCCAACTGACCCGGGCGCTCAAAGCCGCCTGTAGCACCATCGACGTGGCCGTGCTGGATCACATCATCATCGGCGACAATCGCTATTACAGCTTTGCCGACGAGGGGATGCTGTAATCGAAAACGGTTCGAGGGGCAGAGATACGGATTGCCAATAATGGCGCATGAGGCGGGGGATTTTATCTCCGGCAAGCACGCGGCTTTACTCACTCAGCCCTTTGGTTCAGCGAGAGTAAAAAGTTCAAAAATTTCTTAACTCATCCCGAGGCCTCCTGCTGAAGCTTTCCCAACCGGCCTGGGGCCGTCTGCCGAGGATTTTTTAACTAGCCCGAGGCCTCTGGCCGAGAGCAGGGTGTTCGGCGTGGACGCCTTCACGCTAAATTACCGGTGAAGTGGTCTTCGCACCCTGAAAATCAACTTGTACTTCACCAGACGGATACATTGCTCTATGGTTGAGGCCAATGGGCTGTGGCCGCCAACGGTCGATTTTGCGCTTCGTTGCGGCAGCATATGGGCTGAAGCCCAATTTAGGATTGTGCGGCGAAAATCCCCGGCTTGAAAGCCGGGGCTATTGAGCTATCGAGGGTATCCCCGCCTTTTTGGGTGCCGTTGGAGTTTACAGGAAATTTGCCTGAAATTTCGTAACCGTGCGGCAAAGGGCGCCTCGGCAATAACAACTCATGAATCTGCACCTTGCAAAGGCTTTGAATCTGCTGCAAGGTTTCCACTCTGCTCCAAATTTTATCCTTGCCGAAAGATCGAAAAATCCAAAACTTTCTTAACCAATCCCGAGGCCTCCGGCCGAAGCTTTTCCAACCAGCCTGGGGCCGTCTGCCGAGGATTTTTTTTAACTAGCCCGAGGCTTCTGGCCGAGGGCAGGGAGCTCGGCGAGGACGCCTTCACGCTAAATTATCGGTGAAGTGGTCTTCGTACTCTGAAAATCAACCTATCCTTCACCGTGCGGATACAACAAGAGACGGTGTATCCGGAGCTGTTGCAAAATCCGGCACCCACTTTTCATCCCTCCCGCCGAAAATCGCTTGATTCCATGCACGGGCTGTGTTATTTTGGTACGATGAATGGGCGGTTGTATCCCAGACAGCTTCTCGAAAACAGCCAAATTTCGTCAAAATCTCACTTTCTTTTACCATCAAGAACAACCGGAGGGATGTATGCTTCGCAAAACGGCAATCTGGCTGTGGCTGCTCGCCATGCCATTCACGGTCCTGGCGCAGGACGACCTGACCATCACTGATGAGGAAAAACAGGCCGCCGAGGCCATCAATGAAGCGCGCCTGCGGGCGCACATCAAATTTCTGTCCGATGACCTGCTCGAAGGCCGAGCGCCGGCCACGCGCGGCAGCGAACTGGCCATAAAGTACATCGCCAGCCAATTCGAAGAAATCGGCCTGCAGCCCGGCGCCGCCGACGGCACCTGGTTCCAGCCGTTCGACATCATCGGCATCACCAGCAAAGTGCCGGAGACCATCACGTTGCGCAAGGGTTCGAAAAACCTCACCCTGAAATTCTGGGATGATTTTATCGCCTTTTCCGGCGTGCAGGAGCCGGTGGCCGAAGTGAAGGACGCCGAGATCGTGTTCGTGGGCTATGGCATCGTCGCGCCGGAGTACGACTGGGATGATTACAAAAACGTGGACGTGCGCGGCAAAATCCTGCTCATGATGAACAACGACCCGGCCGGCGATGATCCCAACTTCTTCGGCGGCGATGCCCGGTTGTACTATGGCCGCTGGAGCTACAAATATGAAATCGCCGCCAAAAAAGGCGCGGCGGGTGCGATCATCATCCACACCACGCCCTCAGCAGGGTATCCGTATCAGGTGGTTCAAACCTCGTGGACCGGTGAGCAGTTTGAGCTGCCGTACGAAGGCGGACCGAAGATGCCGCTGAAAGCCTGGACTACCGAAGAAGCCACGCGCAAGCTGGTGTCCCTGGCCGGTAAGGACCTGGATGCGCTGCGGCAGATGGCCGAGACGCGGGCATTCCGACCCGTGCCGCTGGGCGTGAAACTGTCTATCCGCATCGAGAACCGCATTCGCAAACTGAAAACCGCCAACGTACTGGGCCTGCTGCCCGGTTCCGATCCCGAACTCAAAAACGAGGTGGTGGTGTACAGCTCGCACCACGACCATCTCGGCATCGGCAAACCGGTGAAAGGCGATTCCATTTACAACGGCGCGCTGGACAACGCCAGCGGTATCGCCGGCCTGCTGGCCATCGCTCAGGCGTTCGCCGAATTGCCCACGCCGCCCAAGCGCTCCATTTTGTTCGCCGCCGTTGCCGCGGAGGAGTCCGGCCTGCTGGGCTCGGAGTATTACGCCAAGCATCCCACCTTCCCGCCCGGCAAAATCGCCGCCAACATCAACATCGACGGCATGAACATCTGGGGCCGCACCCGTGACATCGTGTACATCGGTTACGGCAAATGCGAGCTCGACCGATATGCCAAGGCCATCGCCGCGCAGCAGGGCCGGGTGGTGAAGCCGGATCAGTTTCCGGATAAAGGCTACTTCTACCGCTCAGACCAGTTCAATTTCGCCAAGATCGGCGTGCCCGCGGCTTATTTCGACTCTGGCGTCGATTTCATCGGCCGGGATGAAGATTGGGGGCGGCAGCAGATGGAACAGTGGACCCGGGTGCATTACCACCAGCCCAGCGATGAATATCAGGATAATTGGGATTTATCCGGTGGGGTGGAAGATACGCAACTGGCGTTCTGGCTGGGCGTGAAGGTCGCCAACGCGCCGGAAATGCCGAAGTGGTATCCCGACGATGAATTTGAAGCTGCGCGTAAAAAGGCGCTGTCGGAGGTGAAGTAGCCGCGAGCCGCGGCTGCAGGCACCGGCTATTGCCGGTATGTTTGAAAAAACGGATCCCGCCGCATGGTGCCGTCTGAGTGATCCATGGATCGCCGGCACGATCCGCGGCGGGGGCCACCAATTCCTTATTCATGCCCACTTATCGATAGCGGAACCCATGCACGAGCCGATTCAGGGCGTCCGGGTGCGCACCGGAGACGCCGATTTCGACACGTTTTTCGAGCGCATCAAAGCCTTCCTGCTGCAGGATCGCGAAACGCTGATCATCGATGGCAACACCTACCGCGGCTACCGCAGTCCGGATTCCCGCGCCATCTGGATCCGCGATCATTCTGATATGCTGCGCGCAGCGCGCTATTTTGATGACGATCTGCAAAGCGCCACGCATCATTTTGCCGAAACCCAGGCCGCCAACGGCCGCATTTTCGATTATTTCACCATCGGGCCGGAACATGCCGGCGAGCGCGAAAACTGGGTGAAATACGTGCGCGTGCCGGTGGAATCCGATGTGGAATACCGCTTCGTCAAGGCGGTGTTCCTCGGCTGGCAGGCCTCCGGCGACGATCAGTGGATGCTGGACATGCTGCCGGCTATCGAGCGCGCACTCAATTATGCGCTAACACATCCCTGGCGCTGGCACGAGCCGTGGGGGGTGATCAAACGGCCTTACACCATCGACACCTGGGATTTCGATTACACCGCCGGCCGCGCGCTGTGGCTGAATTTTCAGATTACCCCGGACACCTACTGGGGCGTGATGCACGGCGACAACAGCGGCTATTACGAAGCCATGATGCTGACCGCGCAGATGTGCCGCAGCATCGGATGGACCGGCAAGGCG